>NZ_JAYGIH010000047.1:0-19851 GCF_034932455.1 Leptolyngbya sp. CCNP1308
TGGAGATGTCGTGAGACCCACAGGTTGGACAGGTCATCTCGATTGTCATGGGACCTACTCCCTCAGAATCTAGCAATGCGACGACGATGCCTTGGTTTTTCTCTACCCTTTACGTTAGTCCACTACCGGCGTAAAGAAAGGTCAACTACACATGGGGCCTGCTGGAGTTCTTATTACAGGGGTCTGACTCAGCTCAGAAAGATCCACAACAAGAAGCCGAGTTTCTTCTGAATTCTGCAGAAGAAACTCGGTTGCTATGAGTGGCTTTTCAACCTGCTGTACTAGCTTTAGGAAATGTGCATTCCACTTCAATAGCAACATCCCACTCGGCTTTACCGCTAGCTATTATGGAAAAAATACCTCTCCATACTGACTCTAAGATCGAAGCAAAGCGATTTCTTCAACTTCTGCGATTGCCAAGCTCTTAAATTCCCCAATTCGTATTGTGTATTATCATAGTAATACACATCCGAAAAGTTTACGCAAACACATAGAATTGCTGTGAAACTCTACTCATCACTACGATAGATCATTCCCAAACTCCCAATCTAATTTCTGTTAATTGAAATTTTACCTATACTACTATTCTGATACCCATCCACATTAATTCGCAGTAGATAGTGATAATCTCCTTCCAGCCATGGACAAGGTCCCATTTGGGCTACAGTCATAACTGACAACCTATAACCTCCTGCTCCGTCATTGGAGATAGACGTAGGTTGTAGACCACAACCACCAGGGGGAACTAGCTTTGTATCTAGACTCCAACCAGGAGGAAAAGGTATGAAACTGTTGGCATCTCCAATGTGTCCGACTGGTGCTAAGGAATTAATTCCTGCACCAGTTCCACTTTGTTGTGCAGAAATAATAATATCTGCCCTATTGTAATTGCTGATTTGCGAGTTTCCTACACTAGCAGTGGTCTGTGCACCATTGCTGTCGATTGTCAAAATCGGGGTACTTGAAGAGGGATCTACAGGAGTCTGAGGATCTACAGGAGTCTGAGGATCTACAGGAGTCTGAGGATCTACAGGAGTTTGAGAATCTACAGGAGTTTGAGAATCTACAGGAGTTTGAGGATCTACAGGAGTCTGAGGATCTACAGGAGTTTGAGGATCTACAGGAGTCTGAGGATCTACAGGAGTTTGAGGATCTACAGGAGTTTGAGGATCTACAGGAGTCTGAGGATCTACAGGAGTTTGAGGATCTACAGGAGTCTGAGGATCTACAGGAGTCTGGGGATCTACAGGAGTCTGAGGGGCAGGGTTAGTTGCAGCAGGAGGAGCACTATAAGGATCCGGCAGAGTTATAACCCCAAGCAAAACCCCAGTTGCCAAAGGAAGTACGGCAGCTCCTCTAATTAACCATTGAGCTACATTTGATTCACTTGCTTGGCGGGATAAGGGAAGTTGAGGTTCAGGTTGAGGTTCAAGTGTAAAACTAGGAACGGAACAAAGCTCTGATACAAAGTGCAAATTTTGAGTGGTTGCCTCAATTGCTCCTCTATCACCCAAAATCTCTCGAATTTGAAGCGCTCTTGATAAGTACGACTGCGCTTCTGTAGCCTGATTAAGACATAGGGATCGCGTTCCCAATTCATGCAGTGCAAATGCCTCTAGTGTCTGATCACCAGTCGCATGCGCCGCTTCTAAGATCGATTGAAGTACTATTTCCCAGCTACCCCATTGTCCGCTTAATGCCAATCCCCCTTCAATTGCGCGCCCAAGGACAATTACATCGGACCAACGACCTGCTTCAGCAACCCATTCTAGAGTCCGTAGGATAGCGTCTGATTCTTGTAAAACAGCGTCTGGTGAGTTTTTATGTTGCTGCACCCATTGAATTAAAAAATTACTCGTGCGCTCCATCCAGGAAGTTAGAACAGACTGCTGCTGTAGTTCTTTAAGAAGAGAACTGGCTAAGCGGATACGACCACTATCGATTTCCAACAGTTGGCGTTGCAGTAGGGTCTCTAAGATTGCTTTAGCATTTGATAAACCGGTAATGCTAGAAATAGCTTCTGCCCCTAAAGCAACATTGGCACCTAGCGCAGCTAATAAAGCAATAATCCATCGTTGGGGTTTGGATAATGAGGTCAATAGAGTAGCAGTCCAAATGTCTTGGGCTACTGCAGTACTAACCTGCTGGGCAATTGCAACCAGCGACTTCTTTTCCGTTTTTGCCCAAGCGACAGCCTGCAGAATCTTTAGGGGATGCCCTTCAAGTGCCATACAAAGTTTTTCGGCTCCTGCCTGCTCAGCTGGCTGAAGCTGCTGCCCAAGTTCCTGAACAACCAGCGCAAGTGCAGCATTGAGTGAAAGTCCTTGTAGCTCAATAGATTTTGCCTCACCCCATTGGTGCTGCTCCAATCCAGTAATTAGAAAGGTAAAGCTTGGTAAATAGTTGGCAAGCCGATCTAACTCCTCCCGTTTGAGTTCTAGTTCGTCTAGAATGACGAGTGCCTTTTTACCCTGTAAAACTCGATGGATTTCTGAGTTGCGAGCCTTAGAAGGTGTTTTGCATTCATAAAAGGCATTAAAAAGTATTTGTAAAATGTCAGCAACCGTTTGGCCATAAGTAACTCGGTGGTAGATAAGCCCATCTGAAAAAGTAGATTTGATGATAGGGTGATGGGCTAGATGTCGTAAAAGAACGGTCTTGCCAATGCCAGCCAAACCGTGAAATTCAACTGACTGCTCATAAGGCAACAAACTAACTGCAACTTTAACCTCCTCCTCTCGCCCCCTTAAAAGCGGAAAAGTGCGAGGAAACAAGTACACTGGTGCAGGACGAGAGGTAGGAGCAATATAGACATCTTGTGATGCAATATTAATTACCCCTCCAATTAGAGAATCAATATTAACCTTAAGAACACGACCACCAATATTCATCTGATCAGCGTGTTCAACGTAGCCGATTTGAACCACGTTGTCGCCACCAGATTGCGAAATGGAGGGATTCATGGCTTCTACCTACCTACCTAGCTAGAGATTGATATTTCCGGCGTGGCCAATAAAACCAATTTGTTTTGAGCCCTTTCCAGCTATTTGAGTTATATTTGGGACATGCCCTTCCTCATGCTGTTTTTGCCTCATGTCAAATGGCTCTATATTATCCTTGGCTGCTTCCTGATTTGCTTGCTCTTGCTTAACCGCATTTTCATTAACCAATAAAACTGGCTTTTGCTCTTCTTCTAAGCCGATTAACACTGCCTTAGCCATTTCAAAGGCGTAATCAAAGGCTTCTCCTTCTCCCAATGTTTCATAGAAGGCAATAGCAAATTGAATGGCTGCTCGATCACCAATAGCCTCATTCATCCCAATCACATAAGGTACAAACTGATTAATGGCCTTAGCCTGTACTTGCGAATAGCAGGCGTTTAGAATTACGCACTCCAAGTTTTTCTTCGCAAATAGCCTGAACATTTCTGCCAATTGCTCAGTCTGCACAAAATAAGCTTTACCGTTGTCATCCTCTAGAACCAGACCATGCTCCCCCCCACCATGCCCACTAAAATGAACAATTTGAGGTTTAGCTTGCACGATACGCCTACGAAGTTCTTGTAATCTCACAGCACCTTCGTACACCACCTCAAACTGGTCCCGCAAGGATGATTGCCTTAGTCCATTTTTGATATCTCGAGCCTCCGCTTCAACTCGCAGTCGGACAGTATTGTGTGGATTTGCTGACAACACTAAAATCTGTTTCACCATTTTCCTCAAAACTAGTGTAATGACTGTGACCCAGATTAAGTAATAGTTAATATTCAATCTAGGTAAGTCTTTATTGCTTTCCAGAGCTTCCTATAGAAGCTCATCAATTTTTCAGAACAGTATCACGATCAAATCTGAGGCTGTTACAGCTTGTATTCCACCTTCTGCATTGGCATATTCGAGTGTGAGTGTTACGACTTCCTGAAATTTAGAGATCTTAAAGATTAGTAGTTCATCTGATCTGTATAAAAAGTTGCCCTGCAGACAGTCCTTGAAAAAATTATAAGCAGTGAAGGTGGAAGTTAACTCTTGCAATTCCAGTTGTTGTAGGTTCCAAAGATTTTGCGAGGACTACCATCTTCTCCAGAAAGCAGGCAGATCGCTCAACTGAACCAACGCTGAATGGCACCCACTAAGGTTGGTGCTCTCGGTAGCTTGAATCCCAATATCGTCATCCCAACTGCCCCAAAGCAAATGGTCGTTTCTGCTACGCTCTAGCCCTTGCAGAACAAGGGCTAGAGCGTTTGGAATAGGGAGACCAGTTTAGGGAATCCCCAAACTTTGCCAAAGAATTAGATGTGAGCGTCTTCTTCTTGACAAGTAGCCTGAAAGCAAATGTGTCTATTTCTCGGTTCTACCAGGAGAACGATCATCGTCCGATGATTTAGAGCCTCCATCAGAAGTAGGCATCACTAACTTGCGAACTGTGCTTGTATGATCAAAATTTTCAGAATTTGACGACTCTCCGCCTTTTTGAGGCTCGTTGGAGATATCACGTTCGGTCTTAGTAGGGGATTCACGCTGCTGAAAGTCGGGGACGATCAGATCTCGAACCGCTTCAGAGTTCCCTAGCACTTGCTTCTCTTCAGCCATGACTTTTAGCTCCTTGTGTGGGTTATCTAACGCTTACGTTCCGCCGCTCCTAGTGCCCTCAAAACCCCAATTTGAGCTGCGGTTAATCCCGTAGCTCCCGTTATGTTCATGCCTTCGTAGGGGCGACAGCTTCTTAATACCTTTACACAATCCCCCGTTCCGGAATTCCAGATTCGAATTGTGCCATCTTCGCTGCAACTTGTCAGGATTTGCCCATCATTACTAAACGCCACTGACCACACAATTTGGCTATGGCCCTCTAATACCCGCAAGCAGTTCCCAGTCGCCACATCCCAAAGCTTGATTTCAAAGTCTTCGCCACCACTCGCAACCCACTGCCCATTTGGGCTAAACGCCACCGCTCGAACGCGCCCCCCGTGGGCCTGTTGAGACCACAGACACTGGCCCGTCGCTGCATCCCAAATCTTCAGCCTCCGATCGCCGCTGCCGCTAGCCAAAAACTGACCACAGGGGCTAAACCCCAGAGCCAGCACCCAATCCTGATGCCCATCCAGCGTAGCCAGACAAGCCCCGGTTTCCACGCTCCAAAGCTTAATGGCGTGATCATCCCCCCCACTAGCCATCAACCCGCCTTGGGGGCTAACGGCCACCGCCTTAACCCGGCCTTCGTGGCCCTGCAACGTCTGCAAACACTGCCCCGTCGCCACATCCCACAGCTTAATCGTTTTGTCATGACTACCACTGATCACCTGCTGCCCACTGGGGCTAACGCACACCGATTGCACCCAATCCGTATGCCCCATCACCACCTGGCGACAGTCCCCCGTTTGGGCATCCCATAGTCGCACCGTACAATCGTCGCTGCTGCTGGCGAGCCAGGTACCGTCCGGGCTAAAGGCAACGCTAGAAATCAGATTGGTATGGCCTGATAAGGTGTGATCGCACCTTCCCGTCTCCAAATTCCACAACCGCACCATCTGGTCTTCGCCCCCCGAGGCTAGCAATGGCGCGATCGGACTAGCCGCTACCCCCACAATCCAATCGCTGTGGGCCTTGATAGTTTTCAGGCAGTCCCCCGTGCGAATATCCCACAGCTTGACGGTTTGATCATCACTGGCGCTGACCAGGGTATGCCCATCCTGGCTAAGCTCCACCAGCCACACCCGACCCGAGTGTCCCTCCAGCGCTTTCAAGCACTGGTTCGTTTGAGTACTCCAAAGCCGTACCGTATGGTCTTCCCCAGCAGTGGCCAGCAGCTCACCATCGGGGCTGTAATCCACCGCCCAAACCTTGATTGCATAGTCGGGCAGCGTGCCTAGGCGATCGCCTGTTTCCACATCCCAACGCTCAACGACCGTGGTACTTTGGCTGGCCGCAATTTCCTGGCCCCTTGGGTGCAGGGCCAACCCCAGCGCCCAACCCACGTCAATCGCTAGCGATCGCAGACAATCCCCCAATTGCAGATCCCAAAGCTTAACGGTGCGATCGTCCCCGCTGCTGATTAACACCGGCTGGGTGGGATGAAACTTCAGCGATAGCACTCGGCTAGCGTGCCCCGTCAACGTACGGCTACAGTTGCCCGATTGAACGTCCCAAAGCCGAATCTCGGCTTCATTGCCAGCGCTAGCGATGGTTGCTCCATCGGGGCTAAAATCCACCGTCTGTACCCAACTGCTGTGACCCGGCAACGTGCGCAAGCAGGCCCCAGA
The DNA here is from genome assembly GCF_034932455.1 of Leptolyngbya sp. CCNP1308. Lineage (NCBI taxonomy): Bacteria > Bacillati > Cyanobacteriota > Cyanophyceae > Leptolyngbyales > Leptolyngbyaceae > Leptolyngbya > Leptolyngbya sp. CCNP1308. The sequence continues at coordinate 6,257 of NZ_JAYGIH010000047.1, forward strand.
GCTCACCTCCCACAGCCGCACCGTCTGGTCATGGCTACCGCTGGCCAGTGTTTGACCATCGGGGCTAAAACACAGCGCCGTGACCCAGGCCGTATGCCCCTTAAAGTTCAGCACCTGACGACCGTCGGCCACCTGGATTAGCAGAATGGCTTGATCAACCCCCACCGCCAGGTAAGCCCCATTCGGGCTGAAGGTGGCCGACAGAATGCAGCCTAGAACTTGGGTAAAGACTGACTTGGTGAGATCGGCATAGGCAAAGTTAACCTCATGCAGCGCCATGCCCTGCAAATACACCTGCCACACCGCTAGATGAGAAAAGTCGTAGCCTTTCAGGTCAATGCCCATCTGCCACAGCAAATTGAGCAGGTTCCCAGCGGCATAGCCTGGCCTATCTCTCAGGGTCGCCTTTAGCTGAGCCAAAAGCTGGCTGAAGTGGGCCTGGGCAAAGTTGCGGCTGCCAAAGGTTTCTAGCAGCTTGGTCGCTAAGGGCTTCAGCAGCAGGCGAATTTGGGTCTCTCGCAGGTAGTCTTTGGCCTGGGCGTTGACCAAAAACTGATAGTTGAGCAGACTAACGTTAAGGGTGCAAATTTCTTGGTAGACCCGGTCTATTAAGCGGTTGACCACGTATTCCATCACCACCGGCTGCTGCGAAAACCGCACCTGGTGATCGGCGAGGGGTAAGCTGGTGGACTTTTCAACCAGCGATCGCCGCTCTAACGACAGCAACGCCTCCAGCAATTCTGACTGGGACGTAGGCGGCATTAGCCCCTCGCGAATCTCCTCAGGCAGCACCCACTCGCGATGCACTGCCACCCACTCCATCACCCGCTGCTCCAGCGGCGATAATCGGCTAAATTGTTGATCGATTAAATTCGCGACATCACCAAAAACGGGGGTGCCGCAGGCTAAAAACTGCTGAATGCTGGCATTAAACAGCTCCTGTACCGTGGTCGAGACAATGCGCAACGCCAGCGGGTTGCCCCCATACTGCTCCACTAGAACCTGAGCTTCCTGAGCTGATGGGGTGAGCCCTCTTGCCGTCAAAAGCTGCTGGCCTGGTTGATAGGTCAACCCCTGCAACCGGAGCGATCGCAGCCCACTCCCATCCCTGGAGAATAGCCCCAGAGGTTGCTCTCGACTGGTAAAGACCAGACAGCTCTGGTGACGGCTCTCGGCAAGGCACCGCAGGATCTGACCATAGGCCTCGTAGCCAGGGCGATAGGCCCCGGTGCCATCCTGCCCCTGCAACACAGACTCAAAGTTATCCAGAACGATCAGACGGCGGGCGGTTTGCAAACACCCAATCAGCTGCAACAGTTGACCATCACAGGTTTCGGCTAGGGGTACGTCCTGACGGGTGGAGAGAAATCGGATTAGGTCGACCAGCAGCGAGTCAGCCGGGGGGGCATTGCGGAGCGATCGCCACATCACAGCCTCAAACTCACCGCTCAGCTGCTCAGCCAGCTTCACCGCCAGGGTCGTTTTGCCCACACCCCCCATACCCAGCAACCCCACCAGGCGGCAGTTATCCCTCAAAATCCAGTCTTTCAGCACCGTCAGCTCAGCATCGCGCCCGTAAATCGGGGGAATTTCTGGGGCATCCCCCCAGTCTTGCCGGGCTACAAATGCTTCTGAGCTAGGAGACGGCAGCGGCGGAGAGGTTTGGGTGGCCTGGTGAGATTTGAGCGGTCGGAGTCGTTCCCATTCTTCGTCGAGCTTGGCTAGATTGGCCGCCACATCCTGCCGTCGATGCCAAAGCTTGAGGGTAAAGTGCCAGTCCTCGGAACCTTGAGTAGCGGGGCGGTTATCCTCCAAAATGCCTAGAAAATCTTGCAGTCGCTTTAAGGCTTCGCGAATCTGCTCAGGGGTGAGCTGGCTGGGGTAGGTATCTTGAGCTGTTAATTCAACTAAAAAGCGAAGTTTAGTTCTAACGACTAATTGCCGTTCCGTTTGCCAGTTGGTGCGCAGGGGCAGTCGAATTTCGGTTTCCCATTCGTCGTTGGCATAGAGCAACAGCGCCTCTAGTAGGCGTTTGGTTCTCTGTTTGATTTGAGGACCATAGTTGGGTCTGGCCATGGTTGATGCACACTGTTTCCCCTAATGAAGTTCGGGGAATCCCCAAACCGGTCTCCCTGATTCGAGCACTTTATCAGTGATTTTACGGGAATTTCCGGTGGGCGCAAGGGCGGCTGGCTTTGGGGTAGTTGCTCCTAAGACATTTGAGGTCACGGCACTGAAGGCACTAACCCAGCGAGCTAGTTGCTCTTCAACGTCAGTAGTAGCTTTTAAGTGAGCAAAACTCATGATTACTGGAATTTATTCGTGTAACGACGGCGGCTCTTATTATGTCCGCACGATTAGTGATGCCGATGGGCAACGCCTGTTTTGGTTTGGTGAAAGTGCCGATGGGCGTTTTTCTAACGTTCATATCGGTGTTTTGCGGGCTGTTCCTAGCAGACCAGGAGCCTTCTTAATTGATGATGGGCTCTGGTTTGACGTACCCAAGGGCAGCATTGCCAGCTCTGGCAAACTGGACTTGAGACTAGAAAATGGGACAATTCAAAAACTGCAAGCAACCGGTGGGTTCGGTGGCTCTCAATGGAAAAAAATTAGTGGTCGCCCAGCCCGTGCGGCACAGGTCAATCTACGCGGTTTCACTGGGAAAGGGCTAACCGGTGTTTGGATCGGTAGTAATGGCGGTACCTATTATGTGCACCAAAGAGGCGCAGAGGTGGCCTGGTTTGCTGAAGGGAATGCTACCTCTGACGGCGTCCCAGCGTTTGCCAACGTGTTCTATGGACGTTTATCCGCTAATGTGATCGGCTACTGGGCTGACGTGCCTTACGGAACAACCAATGGCTCCGGTACGCTGGGTTTGCGTGTGGTGAATAATGATCGTCTTGAGCGGATTGGCCCAACGAGTGGTTTGGGGAGTCAGTATTGGGTACGCAAGGTTGACTGGAGCGATCGCCTAAAATGTTGACTTTATTAAAGTTGTTACCAACTGATCCTGCCAGCCTATAGGGATTGTCAGAAACTATAGGTAACCAGTAGTATTATCCAACCTTATCTACTCCGAATTTGAAATAGGCTCCTCAAAGCCAGTTATAGAGACAATCACTTTGGAACAATTGCTGTATGAATCCGATCAAGATTCTTATTTTGACAGCGAATCCGAGTAACACGGGTAGCAACCCGTTGGGCTTAGATACCGAGGTACGGCGGATAGAAGAAGGTATTCAGCGATCGCAGTACCGCGATCGGTTTCAGGTGATCGCCAAGCTCGCCATCGGAACGACAGATTTGCGGCGGGCGTTGCTCGATCGCCGTCCTCAAATCGTTCACTTTTCGGGCCATGGTGCTGGGGAGAATGGTCTGGTGCTGGAAAATGATGCCGGAAAAATGCAGTTCGTTAGTACCGAAGCACTGGCTCGATTATTTGCGGCTCTAGAGCCGGGGGAGATTGAGTGTGTCTTGCTTAATGCCTGCTATTCAGAGGTGCAGGCTACCGCAATTCACCAATCTGTGGATTGCGTAATTGGCATGAATCAGCCGATTGGCGACCAGGCGGCGGTACAGTTTGCCGAAGGGTTTTATGATGCGCTGGGGGCCGGTAGCCCCTACGACCAAGCCTTCAAGATCGGTTGTAGTGCAATTGATTTGGCAGGCAGTGCGGAGTATTTGAAGCCGGTCTTGAAATACCGACCGCGTCTGAATCGGGCACTGCCCGTTGATCAATCTGCTAAACCACCGGAGGTGGCGTCAGAGAGGGAACCCACCGCAGATCCGCCCGTTCGCCCTTCTCAGTCTCAAACCATTGGCACTATTTCAATCAGTGGTAGCCACAACCCTTTTAACGTGGTGCAGGCTGGGGGCGACGTCAACCTGAACCAAACGAGCGGCCAGAGTAGCGGCGGCAATGCTGATTTAGAAGCTGCGTTAGACCTATTGGCAAAGCTCAGACAGGAGGTGGCGGCAACGGCTGACCTGAGTACTTTTGCCAAAAAAGATACGGAGTCTAAAATCGGTATGCTTCAGGAAGAATTGCAGAAGCCAGAGCCAGACAAGGGCTTTGTGAATGAGGTGGTGCAGGCCCTACAGCAGGGGTTGAGCGGGGTCTTGACCCTGGCCGAACCAGTGACGAAGGTGGCAGCTCTATTGGCAAAAGCCTGGGTAGGTCTGCCATGAACCCAGACGACAACCAAAACCCGTTGCCAGAGCCGCCCGCCAACCAGCAGCAATCCTTCGGCGATGTGCAGGTGCAGGGCGATGACAACCTGTTGAATGTGATTCAGGCCCAGGTGGTCACGCTGACGCAAACCAAGATCATTCAGATCTCGGTGGATAAGATTAAGACCCGTGAGCTGATCCCGTCTTCGCCCTATAAGGGGCTGAAAAAGTTTGAGCCAGAGGATAGCGATCGCTTTTTTGGTCGCGATCAGTTCATCGGTGGTCTGGTGAATGAGCTCGAGCAGACCAATTTTGTGTTGCTGCTGGGGGCTTCGGGCAGCGGCAAGTCGTCGGTGGTGCGGGCGGGGCTGGTGCCCTGGCTTCAGCAGACCTGGGGCAAGCAGTTTGTCAGTCTGGTGCTGACGCCCGACCACGACCCCTTTGAGTCGTTCTATGGCAGTTTGCTGAGTCGGGGCTTTAGTCAGGCCCAGGCGCAGGCGGCCAAGGTAGATAAAGCAGAGACGTTGAGCCAGGTGGTGACCACGTTGAAGCCAACCGAGGCGTACTGGTTGATTTTTATTGACCAGTTTGAAGAGCTGTTTACGGTGAGTGAGGCCAAAAAACGAGATCGCTTTATTCAGAACCTGGTGAAGCTGAGCAAAGACCGGGCCAGCGACGCCACGCTCAAAATTGTCGCTACCATGCGGGCCGACTTTTTAGACCAGCTCGACCCGGCCCCGGCAAATCGGCTGGCGCGGCTGACGGAGAAGCACCGACCGCTGATTACCCAAATGCACCCCGATGAGCTGCGCTTAGCGATCGAGCAGCCCGCCGCCCACCACGGGGTAGTGTTTGAAACGGGGCTGGTGGAAGAGATTATCAAAGATGTGCAGGGGCAGGCGGGCTATTTGCCACTGTTGCAGTACACCCTGGATCTGCTGTGGGAAAGCGAGGCGCAGAATGGTGGTCTGCAAGATCGCACGTTGCGGAGTAGCACGTATCGACAGCTGGGTGGGGTGCGGGGGGCGCTACAGCAGCGGGTGGATGAGATTTATCTGGGGTTGTCTGAGCCGGAGCAGTTGGCGGCGCAGCGCATTTTTCTCAAGCTGGTAGAAATTGGGGACGATGAAGCGGCGGGGACGGGGTGGAAGCCGGTGCGGCGGCGGGCAGCACGAGCTGAGTTTGCCGATGAGGGGGAACAGTGGGTGCTGACTCAGTTGATTAATGCCAATCTGCTGGTGAGCGATGCATCGGTTGAAGCTGTGGGGCAGCAGCAGGCAGCGGGGCAGGGGGCCACGGTTGAAATTGCCCATGAGATTTTGCTGACGTCTTGGACGACGCTGCACGGCTGGATTAAGCAAAATCGGCAGTCGATTGCGCTGCGAAATCGGCTGAATGACGATGTGGCGCTGTGGCAGGCCCAGAAGGCGGATAGTGACCTCTGGGGTGGCTCAAAGCTAGCGCGGGTGGTGGAGCTGCGGCGAGACCCGGTGTTTAACCAGGTGTTGGGGGGCTTTAGCGCTGGGGCGAACCAGTTTATTGAAGCGAGTGTGGAACTGCGGGAGCGCCAGCGCAGGCGGGTGCTGCTGGGGATGTCTGGGTTTTCGATGGTGGCGTTGGCGTTGGCGGGGTTTGCGGGTTTTCAGTGGCGGCATGCCCAGCAGCAGGCAACTGTGGCCCAGTTGCGAGAGCAGGTGGCGACGGTACAGAACTTATTACCCACAGCAAATGCCGTTCAAGGCATGATTTTAGCAATCGACGCCATCGACAGGAGCCAATCGATTCCAGCCCTAAGAATAAGCGCCCAAGTTAATCTGCTAAGTGCAGTGCAATTATCCCAAGAAGTCAATCGGTTGCAAGGCCATGGGGATGCCGTCACCTCAGTAGCGTTCAGCCCCGATAGTACCCGCATTGTCAGTGGCAGTGCTGACACCACCGTGCGACTGTGGGATTCTGAAACGGGCCAACCCATCGGTCAACCACTGCAAGGGCACGACGAGTATGTCTATTCAGTAGCGTTTAGCCCCGATGGCACTCGTATTGTCAGTGGTAGTGCTGACCAAACAATACGGCTGTGGGATGCTGAAACGGGCCAACCCATCGGTCAACCATTGCAAGGGCACGACGATTGGGTCACTTCAGTAGCGTTTAGCCCCGACGGCACGCGCATTGTCAGTGGCAGTGATGACAAGACAGTGCGGCTGTGGGATGTCAAGACTGGCCAACCCATCGGTCAACCGCTGCAAGGCCATGAGGATTTTGTCACTTCAGTAGCGTTTAGCCCCGATGGTACCCGCATTGTCAGTGGTAGTGCTGACCAAACAATACGGCTGTGGGATTCTGAAACGGGCCAACCCATCGGTCAACCCCTGCAAGGTCACGATCATTATGTCTGGTCTGCAGCGTTTAGCCCTGATGGCACTCGCATTATCAGTGGTAGTGAGGACAAGACGGTGCAGCTGTGGGACGCTGAAACGGGCCAACCCATCGGTCAACCGCTGCAAGGCCACCACAAGAGGGTTATGTCAGTAGCGTTTAGCCCCGATGGCACCCGCATTGTCAGTGGTAGTGTTGACCAAACAATACGGCTGTGGGATGCCAAGACGGGCCAGCTTATCGGTCAACCGTGGGAAGGCCGCGATAGGGTTATGTCAGTAGCGTTTAGCCCCGATGGCACTCGCATTGTCAGTGGCGTGGTAGACCAGACAGTGCGGCTATGGGATGCCGAGATGGGGCAGCCCATCGGTCAACCGCTGCAAGGCCACGACGATTTGGTACATTCAGTCGCGTTCAGCCCTGATGGCATTCGCATTATCAGTGGCGGCCATGATAAGACAATGCGGCTGTGGGATGCCAAGACAGGTCAGCCTATCGGTCAACCGCTGCAAGGCCACGACGATTCGGTCACTTCAGCAGCATTTAGCCCTGATGGCACTCGCATTGTTAGTGGCAGTGCTGACACCACCTTGCGACTGTGGGATGCTGAAACGGGTCAACCCATTGGTCAACCGCTGCAAGGCCACGACAATGTTGTCAATTCAGCAGCGTTTAGCTTCGATAGCACTCATATTGTCAGTAGCAGTGACGACAAGACCGTGCGGCTGTGGGATGCCGAGACAGGCCAACCCATTGGTCAACCACTGCAAGGTCACAACGATTGGATTCATTCAGTAGCATTCAGCCCCGATGGCACTCGCATTGTCAGTGGCAGTGGTGACAAGACCGTGCGGCTTTGGGATACTGAGACGGGCCAACCCATCGGTCAACCACTGCAAGGCCACGACGAGCATGTCACTTCAGTAGCGTTCAGCCCCGATGGCACTCGCATTGTCAGCGGCAGTGGTGACAAGACCGTGCGGCTTTGGGATACCAAGACGGGCCAACCCATTGGTCAACCGCTGCAAGGCCATGAAGATGAAGTCCATTCAGTAGCATTTAGCCCTGATGGCACTCGCATTGTCAGTGGCAGTTTTGACAAGACTGTGAGGCTGTGGGATGCCGAGACGGGCCAACCCATCGGTCAACCACTGCAAGGGCACGGCGCTTGGGTCTATTCAGTAGCGTTTAGCCCCGATGGTACCCGCATTATCAGTGGCGGTGAGGACAACACAGTGCGACTATGGGATGCCAATGCTGATTGGCTAACTATAGCCTGCAATCGGCTCCAGTATCACCCGCTACTCAACCAGCCAGAAACAGTCATTACCGATGACCCAGATTTTCTCCAAGTAGCCCAACGGGCCAAATCTACCTGTCAGCAAAAAGTCTGGAACCAGACTGCTCCACCCACCAGCCAGTCGCCGATCGCAAATTGGCCTCTAGTTGGCAATCTCCCCCTAGTGACACAGTTGGCCAACCGCTGGAAAGGTCTGCCATGAACCACCACCAGCCGCCAAATCCTGAGCAACACCCACCCCCCAACCAGCACCAATCCTTTGAGACTGTGCAGGTGCAAGGCAATGACAACATCTTCAACGCCCTTCAGGCCCACATCATCAACCTCACCCAAACCAAAATCATTCAAATCTCAGTCGATGAGATCAAAACCCGCCAGCTAAACACCACATCCCCCTACAAAGGGCTAAAAAAGTTTGAATCGACAGACAAAGATTACTTCTTTGGGCGCGATCAATTTTTAGCCGAGCTAGTCAACGAACTAGAGCAAACCAACCTAACCTTGCTACTCGGCGCATCCGGCAGCGGCAAATCTTCGGTCGTGCGGGCCGGGCTAGTGCCCCTACTCTCAGAAAAACTGGGAAAATCGTTCCTGAGCCTGATCTTCACCCCAGACCAAGACCCCTTTGAGTCCTTCTACGGCAGCTTGCTAAGTCGGGGCTTTAGCCAATCTCAGGCGCAACTGGCGCGAGTAGACAACGTAGACACCCTGAGCCAGGTCGTCAAAACTCTCAAGCAACCCGAAGAGTTTTGGCTGATCGTCATAGACCAATTTGAGGAACTGTTCACTGTTAGCGCCTCCGAAAAACGCGATCGCTTTCTGGAAGGCCTAGCCAAACTCAGCACCGGACGAGCCACCGATCCACAGCTCAAGATTGTAGCCACCATGCGCGCCGACTTTTTAGATCGGCTCGACCCCGCCCCCGCCAACCTGGTCGCCAAAGCCACCCAGGGCCACCGCCCCCTAATTACCCAAATGCAGCCCGATGAGCTGCGATCGGCGATCGAGCAGCCCGCCGCCCACCATGGCGTGGTCTTTGAAACCGGACTGGTAGAAGACATCATCAAAGACGTGCAGGGGCAGGCAGGCTATTTGCCGCTGTTGCAATACACCTTAGACCTGCTGTGGGAAACCGAGGTGCAGGATGGTGGCATTCGCGATCGCACCTTAAATATCACCTCCTATCGGCAGCTGGGTGGGGTGCGCGGTGCGCTACAGCAGCGGGTCGATGAGATTTATCAGGGGCTGTCTCAGCCAGAGCAGTTGGCAACCCAGCGCATTTTTCTCAAGCTGGTTGAAATTGGCGGCGATGTCGAGTCGGGCACAGAATGGAGACCCGTGCGACGGCGAGCCCATCGCGCTGAGTTTGCCGACGCGCAAGAACAAGCCGTGCTGACGCAGCTAATCAACCAAAATTTGCTGGTGAGCGACGTGGTGGCCGCAGCAGCTAGCGCCTCCCCAGAATCTACGGTTGAAATTGCCCATGAGATTTTGCTCACCTCTTGGCCCACGCTGAATGAGTGGATTAAAGACAACCGCCAGGCGATCGCCCTACGAAACCGCCTCAACGACGATGTGAGGCAGTGGCAGACGGCAAAACCCGATGACGAACTCTGGAGTGGCTTAAAGCTGGCCAGGGTAGTAGATCTCAAGAACGATCTTGCCTTTAACCAGATTTTGGGAGGCTTTAGCCCAGAGGCGACGGCGTTTATTGAAGCTAGCGTGGGGTTGCGCGATCGCCGAGAACGCGAAAAAGAAGCCCAGCGGCGGCGCGTTGTGCTGGGTCTATCGGGTTTCTCGATGGCGGCCCTGGCGCTATCTGGCTTTGCGCTTTATCAATGGCAACAGGCCCAGCGACAGGCCACCGTGGCCCAGTTGCGAGAGCAGGCAGCGACGGTGCTGAACTGGCTGCCAACGACCAAATCAGCAGAAGCCCTCGTTTTAGCCATTGATACTGTGGCTAGAAGTGCTCAGCATGCTCCAGTTGTACAATCCGTAGCTCAGGCTAACTTATTGCGTGCTGTACAGGGGGCACCGGAGATTAACAGGCTACAAGTTCATGAACTCGGGGCTTTTTCCGTAGCGTTTAGTCCCGATGGAAAACGCATCGTCAGTGGTGGTAATGGACTGTGGCTGTGGGATGCCCAAGGCGGCCAGCCTATAAATTTACCGTTTCAAGGACATAAGGATTATGTCTGGTCAGTAGCGTTTAGCCCAGATGGCACCCGCATCGTCAGCGGCAGTTCCGATGAGACGGTGCGGTTATGGGATGCAAGGACGGGAGCTGCGATCGGCCAACCCTTGACTGGCCATCAGAGTTCTGTTGATGCAGTAGCGTTTAGCCCGGATGGTAACCGCATTGTCAGTGGCAGCTCCGATCAAACGGTGCGACTGTGGAACGCCCAAAGCGGCCAACCCATTGGCCGACCCATCCTAGGCCATAGGGATGGTGTCATTTCAGTGGCATTTAGCCCCGATGGTACTCGCATTGTCAGTGGCAGTGACACCACCATACGGCTATGGGATGCAATGACAGGAATAGCGATTGGCCAACCCTTGACCGGTCATCAGAGTTCTATCAATGCAGTAGCCTTTAGCCCGGATGGTACCCGCATTGTCAGTGGTAGCTCTGACCAAACGGTGCGACTATGGAATGCTCAGAGCGGCCAACCCATTGGCCTACCCCTCCAAGGCCATAAGGATGGGGTCTTGTCGATAGCGTTTAGCCCCGATGGTACTCGCATCGTCAGTGGCAGCTTCGACCTGACGGTGCGGCTATGGGATGCTCAGAGCGGCCAACCCATCGGCTTGCCCTTCCAAGGTCATCAGACTCGGATTTATGCGGTGGCGTTTAGCCCAGATGGTACCCGCATTGTAAGCAGTGACGAGCAGACAGTGCGGCTATGGGATGTGGCTACAGGCTCTGCGATTGGCCAACCCTTGATCGGCCATCAGAGCCCTGTCAATACGGTAGCTTTTAGCTCAAATGGCCACCACATTGTCAGTGGCAGTGCTGATAATACCCTCCGATTGTGGGATGTGGCTACAGGAGCTGTGATCGGCAGCCCCTTTACTGGCCATCAGGGTCCTGTCAATGAAGTGGCTTTTAGCCCCGATAGTCGTCGCATCGTTAGCGGTAGTGCCGACACTACTGTACGGCTGTGGGATATGGTCACGGGAGCTGTGATCGGTCGCCCCTTTATTGGCCATGAGAGTTGGGTTAATGCAGTGGCTTTTAGCCCCGATGGCACCCGCATTGTCAGTGGCAGTGACACCACCATACGGCTGTGGAATGCAACCACAGGGGCTGCGATCGGCCAACCCTTCACTGGTCACAAGAGTTGGGTTAATGCGGTAGCGTTTAGCCCGGATGGTACCCAAATTGTCAGTGGCGGCGAGGCCCCCTTGCAGCTATGGGATGTGACTACGAAAGTAGCGATTGGCCAACCCTTTACTGGCCATCAGGATTGGGTCAATGCGGTAGCCTTTAGTCCAGATGGCACTCGCATTGCCTCAGGTAGTACTGACAGCACAGTGCGGTTATGGGATGCCACTACCGGAGCGGCAATCGGTCATCCCTTTATTGGTCATCAGGATGGGGTCGCTTCATTGGCTTTCAGCCCCGACGGCACCCGTGTTGTCTCGGTTGGCGACGACAGTACAGTGCGGCTATGGAATGCCACTACCGGAGCGGCCATCGGCCAGCCCTTTACTGGTCATCAGAGTACGGTTAATTCAGTCGCGTTTAGCCCTGATGGAAAGCTCATTGTCAGTGGCGGTAGCGATGGCACTGTGCGAATGTGGGATGCTAACGCTGATTGGTTGACTATAGCTTGCAAGCGATTACAGTATCATCCACTGCTCAATCAGCCAGAAACGGTCATTACCAATGATCCAGACTTTCTCCAGGTAGCCCAGCGGGCCAAAGCGACTTGTGAGCAAAAAGTGTGGAACCAGGCTGCCCCACCCACTAACCAGTCGGCGATTACTGACCGACCTATGGCTGTGGGGTTGCATCAGGTATGGGCCAACCTTACCAATCTGCTTAGCCAAGCGTCTAGATAATTTGCGACTTTTGATTATGTCAGCTCTGGTCTTAATTGGACCTCATGTCTAATTGCGTCCGCTCATCTTCCTAAATCAAACCTAGACGTCTGATTTGTTTGGGTAGAAACAGAGGCCCTACCTTTTTGAATCAACAAATTTGAGCCGCTGCCCAAGTCTCGCTGCATAGCCGCCGTTGCCTTCTCCGACAGTGGGTTCCCCTTCGCCACTTCCCTAGCCACCTCCGTAATCCGGCTCAAATACCCCTCCGGCCTACCCAGCGTCACCGCAGTCCCATGCCACCGCCAAAGCTGCCCCAGTTCCGGGCGGCTTTGCTGCCACGAGTTCCCCATCCCCTCCGGGCGCACCAGCACCTCATTCCAGTCCTTCCCCTGGTTCGGCGTCAGCCGCTCAATCCCCGGCACCTGCTGCGCCACCCGCCAGGCCATGGTCTCCCCCGCCACATCCGCATCAAATGCCGCAGCCACAAGCCCCCCACTCCGCAGCACCGTCTTCAGCGCTTCCGCTGGCACCCCTCCAGAGCCATCCGTCGAGAGATAAATCGATACCCCTTCCGGCCCTCGCTGCGCCCTATCCAGCACCGCCAGCGACATCGCATCGATCGGCGACTCCACCAGCAGCACCCGGTTCACCGGCCCCTGCCCCGTGCCAATCCAAAACCACCCCTGGTCTCTAGCCGACCCTGGCGCTAACCCATGGAAATGGTTCTCCTCGCCCCACGTCCCCCGCAAACTGGCCCCAATCACCTCGCCCCGACTCCAGGTTTGGGCTTGCAACTGGTGGCGCAAAAATACGGCATTCTGATGGTCATCGGCAAAGATCAAGCCTCGCTCATTGAGCCGATCCACCAGCACCGCTGGTAGCTTGCGGGCTTCCACCAGATACTCACGGACTCCCGCCCAGCGGTATTCATTCGCGGCGGGCACCTCCAACACCCTGGGTTCTCGCTCTTCATGTTGGGCATAGGTTGTTTGAGCAGGCCGTTGAGACAAATCCTGGCCCGACAGCCACTCTACCGCCTGATTAAACTCCGCTCCTTGGATATGCATCACCAGGTCGATCGCGCCCCGCCCCCCAGCATCGGCCAACCAGTCCATAAACAACGGCCCGCTGATGCTGATGATGTGGTCGCCATTGCGCCACTTGTGCTTGTCGTGGCGATCGCACTCCAGCCCCAAATGCGCCGCTACATCCTCTAAATCCGCTCCCCGCACCTCATCGGCTACCTCTTGCAGCGTTGGCCCTTGGGCAGGCTTTAGAGGTTTGGGCTGGGGTGGATTTTGAGATAATGATTCCTGCGCAGGCACCGCCGTCACTGGCTCCTGCTGCCACAGCGGATCTGGGCTAAACCGTAGCCCTTGGCCATTGGAGTGACCTGTCCGAAAGGGTTCCACATCAAACAGGCTTTGCACCTGAAATTCAGGCTCTTCAATGGCTGGGACATCAACCACAGCTTCTGGCTCAAGCGGTGGTGCTTCCTCCACAACGATTGCAGGCGGTTGATGGGGATGGACGGCGATCGCCCCTTTCCCCTCGGCAATCACCACATCCCCCTGCTCAGGGCAAACGCATACTCACCCTACGCTAGCCAGGACTTTGGTGAGATACGTATTATCCCAGCCAGCTTTAAGGCGTTTCGCCTTTTTGCCAACCTTGGCTGAGGACTCCTGAGAGAGGAGGTTGA
>NZ_JAYGIH010000048.1:0-15957 GCF_034932455.1 Leptolyngbya sp. CCNP1308
GGAAGACTCTGTGCTATTCCAAGTCCGTAGACATGCTGAAGCACTCTGTTCGTTTGCTACTTCACTACCTCAAGTTCGGTGACGTGCCCATTCCAAAGTCAATTCATACCTGAATTCAGCAACGCCGGATAATCTGTCTAGATGTGGGAGGGATGCTCTCATTATTTGCTGGCGATCGCCCTGCCGGTCAGCCCAAGTTTTTGCTCCGAGCAAACTACACCCACACCCCCGCCGGTTCCCCGGCGGGCTTTTTATTGCCGCAAAAAAAGCCCCACCGTGGCTACCAATCTCGGTGGGACTCTATCAGGGTGAATTGACCTTGGAGTTAGGTTGCCCAAGGTGGGGAGGGAGGATGTGATCGCACCACCACCCAAGTCTCAGCTAGATCTATTACTCCGGCGAAAGTCCCAGGTCATGACGGGGTTAGGTTGGCTCCAAAAGTTCAGCCGCTGCTGACGGGCCTGGGCCTCGGCGGCCTGGAGGGCGCTACCTGTCTCTGGGCAGCTGCGGAAAAATTGGTGTAATTGCTCAACTGCCCACTCATTCCTGAAACCCTTTATTTGGTGGGCTTTTAGGTGCTTTTCAATAAGCTGTCTTGTTGAGAATTTGAACGCAAAAATGCCTGAAACCCTCATTCTTTCGTTGATCGCTTCTAATTAGGTGGATCTGTTCAGTTCCTAAAACCCTTGCTGCTAATAGGTTTCAGGTTTGTCAACCTAGTTGAGCAATTACAGAAAGATCAATGCTGTGGCCAGCAGATTTGCCACTAGAATTTTGGCAAGGCTACGCTACAGTACTAAAACTTTAAGAGCTACCTATGATTATTGCATTTGGGGGTGTGAAGGGGGGCGTAGGTAAGACCACCCTGGCAGTCAACATGGCTGTGATGCGCTCTATCGAAGGCCGTGACATTCTCTTGGTCGATGCAGATGATCAGTCCACTGCATCGGACTTTACCGCTATTCGTAACGAAACGCTTGAGACAGGAGCTGGTTATACCGCTATCAAACTACATGGATCTGCGGTTCGTAGTGAGGTCGTGCGGATGGCAGAAAAGTATGACGATATCGTGATTGATGTGGGTGGGCGGGACACGGCTGGCCAGAGAGCCGCAATGTCGATTGCTCAACGATTACTTGTACCGTTTCTACCAGGTTCCTTTGACGTCTGGACTCTTGAGACAGTGGCTGAGTTGGTAGAAGAAGCTAAAGCATTTAATGATAATCTCGCTGTCTACACAGTTCTCAATCGGGCAGACCATGTTGGTCAAGACAATGAAGAAGCAGCCAACATCGCCCTAGAGATTGAGGGATTACAGCATCTCGATACGCCACTTGGCAACCGAAAAGCCTTTCGCAATGCTGGCGGTATGGGTTTGGGAGTCGTTGAGTACCGCCCGAAGGATAAAAAAGCTATAGCTGAAATCTCCTCACTTTATACAGCCCTATTCACGTAGTTAAGGCAGGTTATTCAATGGTTGTTCGCCGCAAGCCAAAGAGTGTTGACGATTTCATCGCCGGTTCTCCTAATGGTGCTGATAATACCCGCTCCCTGGACGCTGAGCTTCAGCAGCTTAGATCTGAAATTCAGCAGCTCAAGATGACGAGTCATGCTGTTGAGGGAATTCAGCAAATCGCTCCTGACCAGCTCCAACCCCTTTCTATCGCCAATGGCTTAGGACAGCCCCGGAAATATTTCAATCCAGCGGGGATGGAGCGGCTAGAAACCTCCATTCGGCACAAGGGCATACAAGAGCCCCTGCTGATTCGGAAGGCTGAAGGTGGACTTCAGATTGTTTCAGGAGAGCGGCGCTGGCGTTGTGCTGTTAATCTTCAACTTGATACTGTTCCCTGTGTTGTCCGGGAGTTTTCGGATGATGAGGCCCTCGAAATAGCCCTGGTGGCTAACCTGATGAGGGAAGACCTTAATCCTATTGAGGAGACGGATAACCTCATTGGACTGATGGAGCTAAAGTTGGGGCAGCCCAGAGAAGACATTCCTGGCCTTCTAATACAGCTAAAGAATGCACGTCAACGCGACACTCTTGATGATGATAAGTCTGGACTTATCACTCAGGTGGAAGATGTCTTGACAGCATTTAGTATTGCGCTTGATACATTTGTATCAAACCGATTGCCGCTATTGAACCTGCCTCCGGTCTTGTTGGATGCGGTCAGGCAGGGGAATATTGAGTTCTCTAAGGCTCAGTTAATTGCTCGACTGCCAGAGGATCTGCAAGAAAGGACGCTTGAATCGGCCATAAAGGAAGATCTTACTAAGGCGGCTCTTAAGGAGCATATTCGGGAAGTCAAAGTTCAAGCCAAGGATAAACCTGAAGATTTGCCGTTAAGAGAGAGAATCCACTCAACCTATCAAAAGCTGCGGTCTAAAAAGGCATGGAATCAGCTAGAGCAAGATGCTGACCTTAAAAAGCGCATGGAAAAGCTAGAGGTCGAAATGCAGCGTATTCTAGAGCAGTTGGGCGATTAGCGGTGTGGAGTCGAGCGTTTTACTCGGCCTGGCTGTCTAAGGCGGCTTGGATGCCATCAATCCAGCTTTGCAGCGCCCGAGTGTTGGGGTGGTTGGGGCCGAGGGTAGCGAGGTAAATGGGTTGAGCTTGCATCAGTAGGGCTAGAGCTTCGCTGTAGTGGCCCTGGTTGTAGCGTAGGGTTCCGAAATCGAACAAACTACTGGCGACAGTGGGATGGGCCTCGCCCAACAGATGCTTACGCATCGCCAGGGCCTCCAGGTAGAGGGGTTCAGCCTCCCCGTAGCGCCCCTGGGAGTCGTAGTAATAGGCGGTGCGATTTAGCAATAAGGCAACAGTTTCTGATGAGAAACCGTAATCAGCGATCAGGTGGATAGTGGCCTGGGCCTGGGCAATCAGGCGATCACACTGCACCCAATTTTCAAACTCAGCATTGGGAAAGACCTCCGTTACGGCATTGACGATCTGCTCTGCCCACTGCCGCTGGCTGTTGTCATCCATGGCCGCCCTCAGCACCTCCTGCACCAGGCGGTGAATGGTCAAAGTTTTGGCCTGGGGGTTGCGGCTAATCAACGAGAACCGGGCGACCTCTGCAATGGCTTTGGTCAGGGCTAATTTGCTCTCGGCCAGGGTATTTAAGGGCTCTCCAAAGGCGGTGGCCCCTTCCCTAAAAATTTCTTCAGGGATAGCATCGGGAGCGAGAAAAGCGCAGGCCCGTACCAGGTCGGCGGAGGTAGCACTGGTAGCGGCCACCTTCTCAAAGGCCAGGGTAAAGGTCACAGTAACGCTAGGGTGGTCGGGGTCGAGTTGGCCCCGTTCCTGCAGCAGTTCAGCCTTTTCGGTGCGAAATAGCTCCAGGTATTCATTCAGGCTCAGCACCTGTTCTTCAATGTAGGCTCCAGCCTGGTCAAGGGCCAGGGGTAGGCCGTCCATTTCGGTAGTGAGAGCATGGGCCAGGGCCTGGTCAGGGTCTGAGGCGTCGGCCATGGCGGCGTCATCGGCAATCACCTGGCCTCGGCGCAGCAGCAGTAGGGCTCCTTCGTCGGCATCCATGCGGGTGACTTCGACCTTCTCGGCCAGATCGCCCAGGGCCTGGGCGCGGGTGGTTAGCAAAATGTGGCCGTTGGTGGTGGACAGGTAGGGCCGCAGCTGGCGCAGATCATCGGCATTGTCGAGCACCAGCAGCCAGCCGTCATGGGCGGCCAGCCACTGTTTCATCAGGGCGACGTTCGCCTGCTGATCCTCTTGCTGATGTCCAGGGATTTCTAGAGCCTTTGCCAAAGCTACATAGCCGCTGATCAGCTCAGTTTCCTGCTCGGCCCTGACCCAAAACACCTGCTCATACTCGCGCTGGTGGCGGTAGACATATTCCAGAGCGGTTTGAGTTTTGCCAATGCCCCCCAGCCCGGATAGGGCGGCCCGGCCTCGGCTAGTAAGGGCCGTATGGATAGCTTCTAGCTGGTCTTCTCTACCTGTGAAGAAGGGGTTGCGGGGGTAAGGCAGCGGTTGAGCTGGCTCCGGCACCTGGGCTAGCCTCTCCGGTGGGGTACCGGTTGATTCCGAAGAGGCTAGCAAGGGCGGATGATTTGATCATAAACAGCGTTTACTTCGCTTAGGCCGGGACCAATGCTGGTGGCCCAATCGAGCAGGTCTTTGACGCGGTTGCCCTGGGGGGCCTGGGCCGAAGCAACGTTGCCAGGGGGTGGGCTAAGGGCAAATAGTACCTGCTCAAACTGAGGACCGGGGAGGCTGGCTAAGTTTTGAAAGAGCGCGAGACGTAGCGCTGTGCTGCTGTTGATAGATTGAGCGGTCTGCTCAGGTAGGTCTTGGGGGAAGGCGACAGTACCCGATGGAATCCGTTCTTGAGTGGGGGCAGACTGAGGAAAGCCGGGGCGGGTAGTGGGTTTCCCCCGTTCCTTGAGGGCTGCTAACAGAAGGGTTTCGGCCTCTGCCTCAGACTTACCCACCAGATCCACATAGGCTATGGAGGCTAGCAACCCCGTTGGTTTGCAGGGGGCAACGCGAACGGGCAGCAGTTTGCGATCGCTAGCGGCAGGGTCTTGATTCCAAGCGGCAGCCCATTCAGGCTGGGTGTAGACGGCGTTGAGGTAGTCTTCGGAGAGAACGGCAATGGTGCGATCGCAGTCTTGAGTTGCGCTCTGTATATCCAAAACAAAGTTGCCACCGGGGCGAAAGTCCCAGGCTTGGATGACGACAGTTTTGCCATGCTCCTCCAGCACCCAGGCGATCCACTCGGCTCAGGTGGCGTCGGCTTTGTTGTAGCTAATGAAAAAGTCTTTGGTCACCACATCCTCTCCATAGCACAGGCGCTAGCCATGACCCACCATCAGAGGCAGTTGCAATCTGAGCCCAACCGTTAACTATCGCAACCCCCTTCATAACTCATGCCATCGGAAAATGCTTGGCAAACTTGATTTGAGTGAGCCGGATTGCTTCGTCGTGGGCCTGCTCGATGTCGTCGAGGTCGAGTAGACCCACCATTTTCTCGCAGTAGGAGATCGCCTCCAGGCCCACCGACTCAGGAACGTAGTTCCGGGCAATGCGGCTGTCTCCACGGACGGGGTTTTCCCAAACCTCTTTCATCTGGGTGGCATCCATACCGAACAGCCCCCGGTAAACATAGTTTGTCCAGAAACCGTAGCGTCCCCGTGAGTCTTTTTCCTGCACCTCCCAGCTCCACTCGGCCCGAGCAGGCTTGCCCGACTCCCGTGACATGAGCCAGTTCTGAACTCGCTGGCTGTCCTCCCGCGTGTAGACCCGCTTCAGCATGGTGTAAGCCTGAGCGTAGATACCTTCAGCTGCGAACCAAGCGAGGAAGTCGATCAATCCATCGCGGGCTGGTTTCTTTAATCGCCCTGGATTTTTAGCCCAATCTTGAGCGAGGGTGGCCCAGTCAGATGCCTCCAAGAGTAGGTAGTCGTTGCCGTCTTCCGCCTCAATTCGAATCACCCTGAAAGCATTGCCAGAAGGGAGCTGTAGGCACTCAACCCCCTCAATTCGAATCACCCTCTGAGAGAGGGTTGTTTGGGGTACTCCAATGTGGCGATCCATCCCTCGAAAGCCCATGCCTATGGAGGGTTTGTCTGGCCCCAGGCCGTTGGGGTCAATGATGATAGCTTTGATCTCCCGGCTCTTGTAGCGCAGGGGAATAACTTGACCGGCGCGAAATTCAGGCATAGCGACACTCTTAGATAAGAAACTATTGGTTAGTGGGTGAGGGATCCTGATTATTCACCTCAGCAGGCTCTCCGGCTTCGAGAGAATCAAGCACACGCAGATGATAGAGCAGTAGTAGCCGCTCATCTTCCGCCAGCTCAGACCAGCGCTTGCTCTCAAAGCGGTCGGCAATGAACTGGCCAATCACCTCCCCAGACCAACCCAGGCTCCTGATCTGGTCTTGAATCTGCTCGTGCAGAGCTAAGTCGTAAGTGGTTGACTCTGTTTCCTGTGGAAAAGCAGGCTCATCCCCCCGCACCCCCCTTTCCGGAGAAAAAGAAGTTTTATCCGACCCCAAATCACCGGCGCGGAGCGCCTCACCCTTCATATATTCCTCCGAGGGGTGTAATTCCTTGATTTCCAAGGGCTCTGGCGTTTTGGGTAAGGCTTCAGAATTTACCTCTTCAGGGACTAGAAGGCTTGTTAGCTGGGCTATTACACCCTCTTGATGTGTAGGGTGCCAGAGGCTGAGGTGCTTGTAGAGGGTCTGCTGGCTGACCTTGGCCGCTTGGGCGATCGCCTTGGCGCGGGCCGTGATCTGCTCAGGCAGCTCTCCGGCCTGCTCTAGCTCGGTATAGGCAATATAGATGCGGTGCTGGGCATCTTCAGACAGCTGCTGGTTGAAGGGCACCAGGTTGTTTTTGGGCTGGCTAGTGTCGCGGGTGGGGGTGGTACCCAGGGGCCAGTAGTAGCCTTCGACGGCTCTGACCCAGGCGGTGACTTTGCGCTCGATGTCGTGCTGGTGGCGGCAGTACTGCTCGTAGCCAGGACAGTTGAGGGCGATTCGCAGGGTGTAGTCACTCAGAGCTTGGCCTTCGAGGCCCTCGAAGACGCGGCCATAGCAGGCGATGGTTTTCAGCAGGTGGTTGGTCTGGCCGTAGGCGGTCCAGCCTTCGGTAATTTCAATATCGAGGTCGTGTCGCCAGCTTTCGACGGGGTGGCTGCGGCGCTTGGGTCGCTTGCGGTGGTTGTCACGGCCAATTTTCATCGCATGGCGCAAGGCCTCCATGTCTTGGTGGCCAGCTGCGCCATCCCAGAGCCAGAAGAACCGGGCTAGGCTGCTGCCAATGGGGTTGAGGGCATCGTCGAGCAGGCAGGAGCCGCTGCCGGGCTGGAGGGGCAGCCGGTGGCCCATGTATTCGATGAAGGTCTGAACGCCGTAGGCTTTGACGTTGGGAAAGATTTCGAGCTGCCCCGCCTGGAGCCGAAACCCTTGGGCCGTGAGGCATTCTTTGAGGGTGACGGCCAGGTTAAAGGTGTTGACCAGCTCTGCAAAGGGGAGGTAGAGGTGCAGGCCACCACTCCAGCTAGAGCGAATCAGCAAGGTGCGGGTAATGCCAATGGTCTCTAGGGCGGCTCGAATCTGAGCGACGCCTTCGGGGGTGCAGTAGTCGCCGCCAGCGTCGAGGTCGAGCAGGGCGTAGCGGGTGTCGTGGGTGAAGCGGACGCCGATCAGCTGGTTGGCGTCTTGCCACTGGTTCCAGAGGACGCGGGGCCGCAGGGGGTAGGTGGTAACGGTCACCCAAGCGGCTTTGATAGCGGCGTCATCCGGCAGGTCGGCGCGGATGAAGTTCCAGGGGTAGTGGCCAAAGATTTCACACAGCCGCTGGCCGGTGGGATCAGCGGGGAGGGGTTCGGAACGGGGAGTTCTACGCGACTCCTCGCCCCATCCTATGGATGCGGTCATGGGGGCCTCTCTCTCCTAAAAAGAGCAATGGGTATTGCCCCGAGAGAGATCCGGTGTTACCATAGCCGCATATCATTTTAGGCGCGACTCGGGAACTGGTCCTCTCGGGTTTTCGCTTTTTAAAGAGCCGGTGGCATTTGCTGCCGGTTCTTTTTGCGTATTAAGGGTCTGGTCAGGACGCTTAACACTGATTCACGCGATCACTAGGTGGTCAGCCCAGTGGGGCGTCAATCATTGCCGGATCATAGTACAGGTGTCTAAACCGGGCAAGCCGACTCTAGATATTTGATTTCATCGGGGTTTTGGGGTTGGTATCGGCCTCCTAACGTGCAACAAAAGACTGTAGTTACCGCTCGGTTTGCGGTAGTTGCCAGGGCTCTAGACCAGCGTCGTGGAGTTGCTGTTCCAGTTGGGCCACTTCACGCAGTTCATCGGGTTCTGCGTAGGCCTCGCCCAATACGGATAAATCTGCCTGGAGCCGTTGGGTGAGCAGGGCATTGCGATCGCTCTCGCTATGCTCCACAGCAAAGGCTGCATCAAAGCGGCGTTCTAGAGATTCTTGCAGCAAGGCCCAGGTCAGGTTGAATGCTGCCTTGTTGCCCTTGAACGTCCGATACAGCCAATAGGCTGACACCACCTCCAATGGGAGAGCGTTGATTCGAGTTTGACCGCGATCTCCTGGGGAAGGCTCAACTTCGATTTGCTCGGGAGTGTAATCCGTAAAAGCCTGGCCGAGCGAGGCTTTAGAGTCCCTTGAGGTTAGAAAACGTGATGCGTAAACTGGGGATTCGTTGATTGCCTTTGCAGCCCCGGCTTGGCTCATTCGATATGAGCCATCAGTTACCTGAAACCCATCGACCGACAGTGGGCCGATCGCAACCGTGGCACGTTTGGCTTTGTCGCCAGTGGTGTTCATGCGCCTTCACCCTCGATCGCAACGTCGCCCACCCCACTGTCACCAGTGAAGCAGTAGGGAATCTTGCGGCTCCGTACCCAATCACGCATCTGCTGGTTAAACCACCAAATGCCATCCTGCCCACCATCGCGGCTTGTGCATCTGGGGCACCGGCACAGATCAGCATCAAGGCCAGGCAGAATGAAACGCTGCACCTCTAGCTGCTGCTCTGGGGCCAGCTTTGACCAGCTTAGGGAGGCTATAGCCAGGTCGCACGGCTTATGTTTCTGGGTCAGCTTGCCCTGCTCGGTAATGAGCGGTAGCTCAAGCTGAATCGGCAGCCTATTCGCTCTCGCTGTCGTCGATCTGGTCGGTATCGTCGCTGCTGTCGGCATCGCTGCTGTCGTAGTCGTCGGCCTGCTCGGGTTCAACATCGACTCGCCAGTCGGGGGTGTAAGTGTTGGGGTCTGGCATGGGGTAGAGTCCATTTTTGCTTTATCTAGGGGGTCCAAACTGCTTGAGATTACCCTGCTACCCGTTGCCACAGCCGGGCAATCTCAGCTAGCAGCACCTGAATGTTTTGGGTGAATGCCCGGTGCTCTGTTGAATTAGCCTCACGGGCTGCCCGCATCTCTGCGCGGTCGGCCCTGGCTTCGGCTAAGAACACCTCAAACCGCTGATCGGTTTCCTGTTGCTGTTGCCCCAGGTTGGCAATCATCTGCACCGTGTCAGTAATAGCCTCTTCCATGCGCCGGTTGGTATTGGCCGCCATGGAGCTGCTGACCTCTTCAGCCTCAGCAATACCGTCCTCAATGCGATCGCCCCAGGCTTCAATGGCGCGGGCATTGGACTCTACGATTTTCTCAGTTCGAGATAGCCCCTCAATAGTGGAAGCCAGCAAAGCCTCCATACGGTCTAGGCGATCGCTACTGTAGGTCATCTACTTACCCTCAACTGGTTGACTAGGGGGAATTTCGCCCTGCTCTTTTGCAGTTCGCATTGATAGTTCAATGGCGATCGCCGCCGCTGTAGCTATTGCCTGTCCCCTTGCATCGGCCCAGCGCTGCAAATCGCCAGCAACAGTGTCCGGCAGTGTGATTGTGATCCGCCTGGGCATCAGTTCAGTCATGAAAATACGCCTCAATACTACTCCAGATCACCTCAAAAGCAGCTATGCGCTGCAAGCCTGCTTCAAAGCATATCTCAATACGCTTTAGATATGCTAATACTGTAACTATCCGTGGAACGCAACCGGAACAACCGGGTTCCACTAAACCGCCCAAAGCATTGATTTGCCGAAGTTTCGAGCTGTAACAAGAGGTGTAACGACGTGGAACGTCAACCACTATCGATTCGCAAGTTTGCCGAGGTCTGTGGGGTCTCCCACACCGAAATCGGGCGCAAGATGACCGCTCTGGGTATCTCAGGAACGCCTCAGGGCAAGGGGTTGCCCACGCTGCTGAGTCCGGCTGAACAGGACAGCATCGCTCAAACCCTGTTTATTCCGTCAGAACCGCCCGCACCCCCTGCGCAACACGTTGAGGTGTTGGGCAATGGTTTATCGGTCTACACGCCCCCGCCGCTAGCAACTCGGGGCATCAACAGCGAGTTAAGTCGCCATCTGCAACAGCAGCAGCTCACCCAGGCGCTGGGGGCGTTTAAGGGCAACCAGGCCAGTTTTAGGAACGCTCTGCTAGGCATGGCGGCTGAATCGGGTCGCCAGCTGGGCCACGAGATGGCGGTTACCGAAATGAACTCCGCTTTGTCCACCCACGCGCAACTGCAACAAACGGTGGGAAAGGAGTTGGGCGTCGTGGCAGATACGCCCAATACCGCTGCTGCTGGTTAGGGGGTTTAGCCCTGTTAACCGCCGTTTTTATCCTGTTAACGCCGTAACTCTGGTTATAACGCCATGGAAGCTAAATTCACTCCCCCTGCCGTCCCCCTCGAATACCGTCGCGAGGTCGTTGGCGGTGCATCGCCTATCCAAAACATCTACCTAACTCCCGTTCCCTGGTGGCAAAACCGCCGTTACTGGGCAGCCGGTGGCATTGCGGTGGCCGCCCTCTCTGGCATTGCCTTCGCCTTTGCTCAGTCTGGCCGCACCGGGGACGAGGGCACCTATCAGAGCGAACTGCCCGCCCCTAACTACGAGAACGTGTTGGCGGCGGCCCAAGACCGGCTCTCGGGCAACTACGAAGACAGCCGTTTGGTGTTGGCCGATGTCGGTCGGTCGGTGCTCAACAATGAGGCCTATCGCTACCGCCAGCAGGCGGAACAGGACGTCCTAAAGCCCACTGACCCCTGCTACCAGCAGCAGCTCATTTGCCCGCTCAACCGCTACCAGCGCGATGCCCAGGTGATGTTAGATGCCGCCAAGGGCGATCGCGATTGGCGACAGGCTCAGGCGGCACTCTTCAGAGTCGAGGCGGTGGAGGTGGCTCGGTCGCTGGCGGCGCTGCCCCAAGACCCGCCGACCAACCTGGCCGTGGTGGCGATTGAAAACCTGGTGCAGTACCACGACCGGCAACACTCTTTGTCTGAAGAGGTGCAGGCCCATGAAGTTAGAGACTAACCCTCTGCTCTATGGCTCCATTGGGGCAGCTGCCTTGGGGCTGTTCTGTGGCCTGCAACGGCCTGCCAGCAATCTCACTCCTGCTGACCTAGAGGCCTTCGCCAATGGGGCTCAGATTCGCTATGAGAAAACCTATCCCTATCTGCCTGCGGCGCTGGTGTTTGGGCTGGTATCCGTCGGTTGTGGGATGGCCTGGGCGTTGGGGGGAGAGCAGCCCAAAGTCGCCATTGCTGGCCCCCCGATTCAACCCGAGCCACAGGGCTGGAATGGGCAGGTGCCTTTCGCTGGGGCGACCGAGTCCTTTCGGGTGGGTAACCCTGCCGCTATTCTCGCTGCCCGCATGCGGCCTACCTTGATCTCGGCTAACCCTCGGGTCGGCAAGGGGCTGACGGTGGCCCACGCCTACCGGCAGGCTCAGGTTAAGCAGGGCGCGGTGGTGTGGGTGATTCAGCCCAAATACCACCCCAAGGAGCACGGCTATTGGGAGCAGGCCGACAATGTGCTCGGCTTCATGGCTGACTCGTTGGAGAGTAAGGAAGACATCGACGACATCTGCGAGCAGATGCAGCGGTTTATCTTTGCCTGGCGGCAGTTGCCTCAGCGGCCCAAGGTGCTGATCATCGACGAGCTGGCGATGATGAAGACGGCTTTCAAGACCTGGTACGACGGGTTCCTTAAGTCGCAGCTCACGATGGAGCTGTCGTCGGGGGAGACGGATGATCGCGCCCTGTGGGCCATAACTCAGTCGTCACTGGTGGGCGATATCGGGGTCAGCGGTGGCATGAGAGCGACGTTTGACCTGCTCACCATCCAGACGCCCAGCAGCCAGAGCCATCTAGAGAGCCTACGAAAGTCTGACACCAGCATTCCGCCGATTGAGGATGAGGTGATTTTTGAGCGATCGTTCTCGCCGAAGCAGGCGGTCTTTTATCACTCAGAAATCAAAGAATGGCTGCCGATGGTGGCCTATGAAGTGCCCGAACTAAGTTCGGCCTCGATAACCGGTGGCGTAACTCGCGGTAACCACAGCACATCAATGGATACAGCCGAATCGGTTACAAACCGAACCGAGTTTCAAAAGGCCTCCCAGGGGCCAGATCTGCCCCTGATCATCGCCGTAACTAACGCCCTGGCCCAGGGGATGTCCCGCTCGAAGGTGATCAAGGAGGTGCTGGGCTACCAGGGGCATAAGTACCAGGAGGGCTGTGACTTGTTTGACCGT
Source organism: Leptolyngbya sp. CCNP1308 (assembly GCF_034932455.1). NCBI lineage: Bacteria > Bacillati > Cyanobacteriota > Cyanophyceae > Leptolyngbyales > Leptolyngbyaceae > Leptolyngbya > Leptolyngbya sp. CCNP1308. The sequence continues at coordinate 12,105 of NZ_JAYGIH010000048.1, forward strand.
ATCAAATCCATCATTGAGGAAAATTCCTAATGGCTAACTCCAAGAACAATCAACTCGCCAACGGCAACAACGGCCCTGAGATCATCGACGGGCAAATCATCGACATCACGCCTCAGCTGTCATCTCCAGGTCGGGGCAGCGGTGTCCAGCTCGCGCCACGCAATGCCATGCGCTCGAATGTGCAAGATGGCGGCTGGTTCGATGCCACCAGCGGCAAGCGCAAGCCCATTTTTGTCATCACTCCCACCACCGACCCCTGGAGCATTTTCCCAGTGATTCGCAGCGGCCTCAGCTGCCTACGGAACCACCCGTTACAGACGATGGGTGGAGCCTTCATCAGCGTGTGGGGTGGGCTGTTTGTGCTCTCAGCGGGGCTGAATGTCCTACAGGGTTCAGCGGTCAAAGCTGGGGGCGACATCTGGAATCCGGTGGTGGCGGGGACTAACTTCGGGGCCATGTTGGTGGTGCCGACGCAGAGCATCGCGGGTAGCGCCCACAAGGTCTTGACCGGGGAAGAACGGGTGGGGCAGCCGATTGAGACGCGTCCTTACACTCGCGCTGTGAAGGTCGGGGAGTAGCGATGCTGTTCTGGCGAATCAGAACCCGGTATCTGCTGGCCCTGGCGGCGTTGTTCGTCGGGGCCGCGTTTTTAGACCTGAAGCAGCCGGGCCGGGGGCAGTTCTACAACCCGGTCTATGGGGTGAGGTCTTGGGTCAACACCCACCAGCCTGCGGCGTGGCAGCTGGTGACCAGGGTGCAGGGTAACGATGCCCGCCTGCAAGCCTGCGTAGCGGTGGCTCCTGACCCGGTTACCCTCGATGCTACCAAGGCGGAGCTGCGCAAGGCGCTGGTGGGGGAGTCGGAGTCTGTGGCCCTGGAGTGGTTGGGACAACCTGCTTGCGCCCTGGGTAACGGGGTCTATCGCTGGGCCTTAGACAATGGCTTGGCCCTCGATGTGACAGTGACGGATGGGGAGGTGACCCACAGTGAACTCAACCGTTAAACATATCAAGCCCCACTGGTCGGAGCTGCCGCCCACCTGGCGCTACGTCATCGGTACGGCGATGCAGGCGGGCGAGCTGGTGCTCAAGCTGGGCTGCGTGGGGGCGATCGCCGCCTCAGTCTGGGTCATGGTCGATCAGGAGACCAACGAAACTTGGGGCGCTCGGTTCCGCAAGGCGAGCGCCGTGGCTGAGGCGGTGGCTGGGTTCTATGACGATGACTTTAAAGCCCTGATCAGCAAGGGCGATGTGATTGCGGGCTACACCGTCAACTCGGGCTTTGGCCTGCGGATGCACCCCATCCACCAGGAGATGCGGATGCATTCGGGCATTGACCTGCCAACGCCCGAGGGAGTGTCGATTCATGCGATCGGCTACGCGGGCGATCGGGTGTCGGTGCGCTGCTGGAGCGACCCCAAGGGCTACGGCACCGTGGCGGATATGACCAGTTCGGCGTTTCCTGAGATCACCTTTAGGGCAGCGCATCTGTCCCACTGCAAGGGGGGTGAGCACCGGGCCGGGGCGGTGGTGGCCAAGACAGGTAACACGGGCGGCAGCACGGGCGCTCACCTGCACTGGGAGCAGCTACAAGGCGGCGTGGCCCAGGCTCCACAGAAGGGCTATCTAATCTGGGCGCTGAATGGTCGCAAGCCCAATGAGCGGCTGGGGGATACGATTGCGCTCTACCGGGCGATTGTTGCCAAGGAGTCGGGTGGAGATCATACCGCCGTCAACCCTGACACCGGAGCGCTGGGCCTGGGGCAGGTGATGCCGCAGAATCTCAACTGTTCCTGGGACGGCAAACCTAAGAGCAACTGTGGCTGGGATTACGATGTGCTGGGCCGCGATGTGTCGCCCCAGGAGTTTTTGCAGAACCCTGAGATTCAGCAGCAGATCGTGGGGGCCAAGCTGGAGAGTGCTCTCCAGCGTCAGATTCAAGCGGGCCACGATATGAATACGGCGGTGAAGCGGGTGGCGGCGGAGTGGTACTCGGGTGATCCTGAGCTGGCCCACGATACGCGTCCCCAGGCGGGCTATGAGTCGATTAAGAGCTATGCCGACAGTGCGGCGGAGAAGTTTCACCGGCTCCGGCAGCAGAATCTGGAGAAGTAGGCTGATCGGTTACTGAGTTGAGCAATGACCCTGACAACCCTGTAGAATTTCTCCCACTGAAGGCAACAAGAGATGGATAACTATGGACGTTACCTTGCAATGGTTGTGTGGCTTAGCGGCTGGTAGTTTGCTAGTTCTCCCTATTCAGCCTGCTGTAGCTGAGGTCGGCCAAACCCCGATCGCGCCCCAAGTTGCTGAGCAAACAGAACGCGTAGATGCTCATTTTGCTCAGCATTTTCAAGATCTCGGGGTAGAGGGTGCCATCATCATCCACGACGTGAACCAGAATGTGACTTACGAGCACAATCGCGATCGCAACCGCCAGCCCTTTCTCCCCGCCTCTACGTTCAAAATTCTCAACTCGCTGATTGCCCTCGAAACCGGAGTGATTGCCAACGATGTTGCTGTGCTCACCTGGGACGGCATGGAGCGCATAGTCCCCGCATGGAACCAAGACTTGAACTTGCGCCGAGCCTTTGACCTATCTGGTGTTTGGTTTTACCAGGTGCTGGCCCGGCGCATCGGCCATGAGCGCATGCAGCAGTGGGTCAGTACAGCGGGCTACGGCAACCAAACCATCGGTAGCCCCAGTGAGATCGACAGCTTTTGGCTGGAGGGTGATCTGCGCACTACGCCCCAGCAGCAGATTGAGTTTTTACAGCGCCTATATCGTAACGAGCTGCCTTTTTCTGAGGCGGCGATCGCTATGGTAAAAGACATCATGATCGTCGAGCGCACCCCTGACTATACCTTGCGTGCCAAGACCGGTTGGGCTGGCTTTGGCGAGACCGATCAACCCCAAATTGGCTGGTACGTCGGTTATGTAGAGCAGGGCGACAACGCCTATCTGTTTGCCACCAATATCGATATGCGCCAGAACAGCGACGGCCCAGCCCGACTGGAACTCACCCGCCGCTGCTTGAACACCCTGAACCTTTTGTAGTCCCAACACCAGACATCACTAGGAAGCAGCCTTTGTCTTCTTCTGTTAGCTGGAGCTGATGAGTAATAAAGAGGACGACAACTTTGGGGACTTTGACCAGATGCTGCGGGAATCGAGGTTCGACTCGGAAAAACTTCAGCCTTAGGGCCAAGTAAGCCCACATTGCAATCTGCCTAAGTTGCCCTAAACAAAACCCCCACGGCCAGCGGTACCGGTGGGGGTTAGTTCTCAGGAAGCATTGACGATTCAGGACTCCTGCCCGCTGCCTATCTAGGGTGCCCTTGTCGGTGGGGGCAGTAGCAGAGGTAAGCTTTTTAGCGTAAATGGAATTTCACCTCTGCCCCTGGCGCTCGCTGGGGGCCTTTTGTTAGTTTTTGCCGCCGCCATCTGCCCCTCACAACCCATCAAAGAGGCCTTGGCCGGTGGGGCAGTGGGAGAGGGTCTATTGCGATCACCCTGCCTCCGAAAATCGTTAAAACGCTTGGTGGGTGGAGTTTACGGGCATTTCACCCCGCCAGGGATGGCGTAATGTCTGTACGGTTCGGGAGCGTAGCCCTCTTAGGGCGTAGCCACCCTCACCGCTAGGGGCTGCTGCGCCGTTTGACGCTCGGTGTCGCCCCATGCCGCCCCATGCCGCCCAGGGAGTCAGAGTCAGAGAGCCATGGCGGGGGAAAGCGGTAAATAGCGATGAGTGGCGGTAACTGGCGTCAAACCGACCCAAAACAAAACCCCCACAGGCCAGCGGTGCCTGTAGGGGCTAGACCAAGTTGTGTATCTACCGCACGCAGTCGGTAGC
>NZ_JAYGIH010000049.1:0-15861 GCF_034932455.1 Leptolyngbya sp. CCNP1308
CCGAAGCAGATTGCGAGGCTAGGGAGATCGTACCCTAGTCACTCCAGTTTGCACTTCAACTGCGGGTGGCTAGGGTTTTCGCGTTCTGTCTTCCTCAACCAAAAAAGGAAAACAGAACCGATGTTTGAATATCTCGAACCAGACGCCAATAACAACCCCGAGGCCGGGTCCTTACCGCTGCCGCCCAGTGGGAACAGCAAAGGCACCCGACCCCTAACCCCCGAGAAAGTGCGCCACATGCTCTACGGCATAGACCGCACCATCAAAATCCTCCACACCCTCGGCTACGCCGACCCCAACGACTGGAGCGATCCCATCCCCGTACCCCCAAGCGGAGCGGCTAGCGCAGAATTTCCAGAGGCGAAAGCGATCGCCCCACCGACCCAATGGATGGTCATCATGACCAAAACCGTCCTCCTAGAATGATTTTGGGTGAGTCAAAGCCCTTGCCGGGTGGATGCGGGTAGAGAACTTAACCCGCATTCACCCGGCACCCAAGGGCAGACAGATTACATTTTGTAGAGATATTAAGTGTTGCAAAACAATCTTATTTTGGCTTCCACGGACAAGCTTGATTGACTTAGGCTGACGATATGCAAACTCGTAATGAGTACGGCTTTATGTCAATGCAAATGTCTGAGTATTTAAACTCAATGATTCATGTCTGGCACCCTCCAGACTTGCCAAGGTGGCTCAAAGAACGGGTTTGACTATGGCGCAAGCTATAGAAAGTTAATGATTTTTGTAGCTTTACTAGAAGGAGTGGGGCCAGATCCTTAAGCTAGGGCTAGAGTCTCTACTCATCAATTTTGTAGTTAGGAAGCGTCTAACTGATGTTGAATGCGAGTAAGGAGCTGGGCCAATGCTGTTCCACTATGGGGGACAGTATATCCCCGATATAACATTTCGGCTGTTTTCAAAGGCGGGTTGGTACGATCTTTCGACGGCAGATCTTTTTGAAGATAGAACGGTGGTGGTGTTTGCGGTGCCAGGAGCATTTACCTGTCCGCATTCGCCGATTCAACTGTTAGCCTACAACGAGTATGCCGAGACATTTCGATCCAATGGCGTTGATGAAATTCTCTGTATTTCAGTCAACGATCCGTTTCTGCTAGCGACCTGGGCCCACGACGAAGGGGCCGACCAAGTGCGCTTTATCCCCGATGTGGCGGGTGACTTTACCCGCGCTATGGGGATGCTGGTAAACCTTTCTGACAAAGGTATGGGGTACCGCTCGCGGCGCTATTCCATGCTGGTGAAAGACGGAGTAATCGAAAAAATGTTTGTAGAACCAGATGGTTTTGAGGCCATGCCCGTTGTTTCTAATGCCGAGACCATGCTGAGCTACATCAACCCAGAGGCAAGGCAACCGGAGCAGACTTCTGTGCAGATGCAGATGTGGCGGGCGATGCTTTCTGCCTGAGGAAAAGCAGTCACGCAGAAACGAAACAAACACACCTAAACCATAATCAGGAAAAGAATTATGACCAATAGCCAAATGAACTGCCCGTTCCCCATGAGTAGCAAGCTAATGGAAATCTGGCGGGCCATATCATCGGTGCTGGGATCAAGCAGCACGGAAAATATTGAGACCAGCACGCCCCAGTCTACGGCACCCAATGGGAGCAGTAGCACCAGCAAATGCCCTGTTTTGGGTGGCCCTCAGACTCGGCTTGGGACTTCGAACCGCGACTGGTGGCCGGATTCTTTGAATCTCAACATGCTCCATCAGCACTCATCCAAGTCCAATCCTATGGATGAGTCGTTCAACTATGCTGAGGCGTTCAAAAGCCTTGACTTGGCTGCCTTGAGGGCAGATATCTTCGAGCTGATGACCACGTCGCAAGACTGGTGGCCCGCCGACTACGGCCACTATGGGCCGCTTTTTATTCGTATGGCGTGGCACAGTGCTGGCACCTACCGCATTGGCGACGGTCGTGGTGGTGCGGGGTCGGGGAGTCAGCGGTTTGAGCCGCTCAATAGCTGGCCCGACAATGCCAACCTCGACAAGGCGCGCATGCTGCTGTGGCCCATCAAGCAGAAATACGGCAACAAAATTTCCTGGGCCGACCTGATGGTTTTCACGGGCAACTGCGCCCTGGAGTCGATGGGCTTCAAGACGCTGGGCTTTGCTGGCGGGCGCGTGGACGTGTGGGAGCCGGAGGTCGATATCTACTGGGGTTCTGAGAAAGAATGGCTCGGCAATGAGCGCTATGAGGGCGATCGCGAGCTGCTAAATCCCCTTGCTGCCGTGCAGATGGGCCTGATCTACGTCAACCCCCAGGGGCCAGACGGCGAGCCTGACCCCCTGGGCTCAGGGCGCGACATTCGCGAGACCTTTAAGCGAATGGCAATGAACGACGAGGAGACCGTTGCCCTCACTGCCGGTGGACATACCTTTGGCAAATGTCACGGGGCGGGTGAGGAAACCCACCTCGGGGAGTCGCCGGGGGGGGCCACCATTATGGATCAGGGCCTAGGCTGGAAGAGCACCTTTAACTCCGGGGTGGGCGTCGATGCCATCACCAGCGGCATCGAAGGCGCATGGACTCCTACGCCAACTCAGTGGGACAACAGCTATCTTGAAACCCTGTTTAAATATGACTGGGAGCTGACCAAGAGCCCCGCTGGCGCATGGCAGTGGAAGCCCAAGGGCGATGCGGGCGCAGGGACCGTTCCCGACGCCCACGATCCGTCGAAACGGCATGCCCCGATGATGACCACGGCGGATATGTCCATGAAGATCGACCCGATCTACAACCCGATCGCACGGCGTTACCACGACAACCCGGATGAGTTGGCCGAGCAGTTTGCTAAGGCCTGGTTTAAGCTGACCCACCGCGATATGGGGCCGCGATCGCGCTACCTCGGCCCCGAGGTGCCCCAGGAAGAGTTCCTCTGGCAAGATCCCGTCCCCCCCGTCGATCACGATCTGATCGATGAGCAGGATGCTACCGCGCTCAAAGCCAAGATCTTGGCCTCGGGGCCGTCGGTCTCCCAACTGGTTTCTACCGCCTGGGCGTCGGCTTCCACGTTCCGCTGCTCCGACATGCGCGGCGGGGCGAACGGGGCGCGCCTTCGCCTGGCACCGCAAAAGGATTGGGAAGTCAACCAGCCAGCGCAACTGGCCACAGTGCTGCAAACCCTGGAAGGCATCCAGCAGGAATTCAACAACTCCCAGTCGGGCAACAAGCGAGTTTCCCTCGCCGACCTGATCGTGCTGGGCGGCTGTGCAGGCGTTGAGCAAGCGGCGAAAAATGCCGGTCACAACGTGACGGTGCCCTTCACGCCGGGGCGCACTGATGCCACCCAAGAGAAAACTGATGTGGAAGCCTTTGAGCCCCTAGAGCCGACCGCCGACGGGTTCCGCAACTACAGCAGCGGCAAGCACAGCGAATCGCTCGAAGAGCTGCTGATCGATCGGGCGCAGTTGTTGTCTCTATCGGCCCCGCAGATGACGGCGCTGGTGGGCGGCCTGCGCGTCCTCGGGGCCAACTTTGGCGGGTCTAAGCACGGCGTCTTTACCGATCGCCCCGAAACCCTGACCAATGACTTCTTCGTCAACCTGCTCGACCTGGGCACGACCTGGAAGGCGACCTCTGAGGATGAGGTTGAGTTTAAGGGCAGCGATCGCAAAACCGGTGCCCAAAAGTGGACTGCGACTCGCGTTGACCTGATCTTCGGCTCTAATTCACAGCTCCGCGCCCTGGCAGAAGTCTACGGCGCTTCGGACTCACAGCCGAAGTTTGTCCACGACTTTGTGGCGGCCTGGGACAAGGTGATGAACCTCGATCGCTACGACCTCGCCTAGTCTCAGTGCCAAGGTCTGCGAGGATTTAAGGCGTGGCCTCAACCGATTATCGGCTGGGGCCACGCCTATTTGCGGCCAATCTGATGCTGACTCATACTCAACTTCGCTACAGTTAAAAAAACTGATAGAGATTGCACGATGGCTACCCTGCTGCAATCCCAAAGCCAGCACATCACCCTCGAAGGCGTGTCGTGGCCTACCTACCAGGCTCTGCTACACGACATGGGCGACCACCGCGCCTCGCGGCTGGCCTACGATCGCGGCATCCTCGAAATCATCATGCCCTCTGACCTCCACGAAGTGCTAAATCGGCTGCTCGATCGCATCATCACCGCTCTGACCGAGGAACTCGACCTCAAAATCAAAGCCTACGGCTCCACCACGCTAGAACGAGCAGACCTGGAGCAAGGGGTGGAGCCCGACTCCTGCTACTACATTCAAAACGCCGACCAAATCAGCACTCTGGAGCTTGATCTCCGCAACGGCCCGCCGCCCGATCTAGCGGTAGAAGTAGATATCACAAGCTCGTCCCAGCGACGGTTTGCGATCTACCAACAGCTACAAATTCCCGAGGTGTGGCGGTATACCCAGCGGCGAGGCCTGGTGTTTTATCAGTGGGTAGAGGGCCAGTACGTAGAATGTGCCGTCAGCCCCACCTTTCCCCAGGTGCGATCGCAAATGCTGATGCAGTTTCTACAGCTTGCCCCCGGCCAAGACGACAATGCCATCATCAAAGCCCTGCGCCAATGGGTTCGGCAGCAGATTACCTAACCCATTTCAACCTGGGCTTTTTGCTCTAGCAGCGCTTCGATGGCGGTCAGTAGCTCTGGCTGTCCCCAGTTTTGGTAGAGGGTGGCGGCGATCGCACACCCCCCCGCCCCCAATCCCTCCTTCACAAACCCCCGCTCGTAGGCCCGCAGCGCCTCAAACCGCGACTCTGCAAAGCTCAGCTGCGTCGCCAGCAAACAGGCCCCCGTCAGCTCCGCCAGCCCCACCGTATCTCCGGTAGCATCTTCCGCCACCCAGCGCGTGGTGCCCACCACCACGTTTTGCGGATTCCAGGCACAGCCTTCCGCCGCTGCCATCGCCACCATCAGCGCGTAGACCGCCAGCATTTGCGTGCCCCCCGCCAGCAGCACGGGCCGGGTGCGACTGGCCGCGATCGCCATTCCCGCCACCACCGACTGCATCGGGTCACCCACCGCCGCCACCACCGCCAGGGGATGGGGCCGGTCTGGCAATCCAGCGTGAGACAATCCCTGGACAACTAACGCCTGCTTCTGACCATGGTTACAGGTCGGATGGCTGCTATTTACCCGCTCCACCGCATCCAGCCCCAGCCCAGTGAGAATTCCCAGGGCCGTAGTCGTGCCCCCTACCACACACTCCGCCAGCAGCAAGTAGTCGCTTTCAGCTCCCAACAATTCCCCTTGATCTAACCCCTGCCGCCAGAGGTGATGCACCACATCCAACGGCAAAGCCGCCCCAGTACTCAGGCATTGAGCAGGCTTTCCTCCGAGATCTACATGGGGCACAGTCGGCGGCAGCGGCAAACCAGCATTGAGAACGACGAGGGGAATTCCCTGGCCTGCAATGACGGCCTTGGAAATTAGCGCTGGGGACGCCCCGGCCTGAAGCGGCGGCAGGGTGTACTTTGGCGCGGGCGTAAAGCCGTTGACTATAAACTCGGCGTCGGCTAAAGCGGTGTAGCGGCGATCGTCCGGTGTTGCCCCCGCCGCCGAAATCCCATCCACCAGCCCCGTCTCCGTAAACCCCAGCGTCAACACCAGCCCTGGCCGCAACCCCCGCACTCGTTCTAGCCAAGCTTGGCCTTGCTGACGCTGGGTGTAGATTTTGATCGGAGACATATAAGGCCCAGGGCTGATACAGAAGCGATCGGGATTGGGTAAGTATTAAAGCTGGTTTGGCAACTCCATTTGTTGGTGGGCAGTGCCCACCCTACGCCTCCCCCACTCCCCTACTTCCTCAACTTCCCCATCTCCCCAGCCCTTAATTCAAAATTTCTCCTTCGGAGATGCTTCGCGAACGAAACTCCCTCCAATCCCCTACTCTTTCAACAAGTCCTGCACCCACCCCGGCGGCTCTGGAATCTTTGCCCCCAGCCGTCCCAGTAGCAGCCAGGCCGCCAAATGCACCGTAAATAGATACACCACGTTGCTGGCCAGCACCGACACCAGGGCCAAGATCTGCACGGCTTCCACGTTGGCCTGGCCCAGCACGCCCACATCCAGCACGCCCAGTCCCACCAGGCGCTCCAGGCCCCAGTTGAGCATTTGGGTAACCTGGGTGGTCAGATACACCCACAGGTCTTCGCCCACCAGCAGCGACGACAGCCACAGCCGAAAGAAAAAGCCCACCGACCCCAGTAGTGACCCCAGGGCGATCGACACATACCAGTTGGCCCGCCGCACCCACAAAAAGCCCAGCTGCACCCCCAGCAGCGCGTAGGGCATCAGAAACAGCAGGCTGCGGGGTGGCCCCATCAGCACCGACAGCAGCAGCCCCGCCACCAGCGCCGACATCCACGCCGCCCGTGGCCCCCAGCGCAAATACACCAGGGCCATCGGTAGCGGAAATAGCAGCCGCAAAATTGGCCCCGGCGGAAAATAGGTGTTCACCAGCCAGATCAGCGCGGCAGTACTGGCCAGAAAGGCGGTTTCAACCATCGCCAGCGGGCCAGACTTCAGCCGGTGCGACAGATCGGGCGCGTCGGGCTCGACCTCTGCGGCGCGGTACTCCAGGTAGGTGTCTAGCCCATCGAAATCGCTCGCAGCGTCGTCAACCGGGGGCACAAACTTAGCCCCGGGGGCGGGGTCAGGGGGGTGACTCATGAATGGCTAAACCAGCAGACGTTCTAGGGCATTGATGTCGGGAATGTTCATCAGGTCTTTATCCCGCACAATTAGCCCTTTCTTCTCTAGCTTACTCAGTACGCGGGTCACCGTCTCCCGGGCCAGGCCGCTGAGGCTGCTCAACTCCCGGTGGGGCAGGTTGGGAATTTCGATGCCGCTGGCGCTGCGCTGCCCCTGCCCATCGGCCAAAAAGAGAATGATGTCGGCCACCCGCGAAGTGCTGTCCGACTCGCGCAGCCGCAGGCGACGGTTGACCTGCCGTAGCCGTCGCGCCATTAGCTGCGACAGGCGAATACCCGCTAAAGGCTGTGTATTGAGCAGCTTGACGAAATCGCTGGCGGGCATGCTGCCAATAACAGTAGGCACCAGGGTAATCACGTCGGTGGAGCGGGGCACCTCTTCGAGGGGGGCCATTTCGCCGAACAGCTCGCCCCGGCCCAGAATGTTGAGGGTGACTTCTTTGCCGTCGAGGTTGTAGGTGCGAATCTTAACCCAGCCTTCCAAGATGAAGTAGACCGAGCTGCCCCAGTCGTTTTCGAGCAAGATCACCTGGTTGGCCGGGTGGCGACGGGAGACCACGTGGCTGGTGGCTTCGGCTACAGCCTCCTCTGGCAGATCCTGAAATAGCAGCGCCGAACGAATTAGTTTGAGATCGGCGTCCGTATCTCTAGGGTTGTAGCGGGCATCCATTTATCACCCCAACATTAATTTTTTTGTTTAAGTTAGTGATATTAAATCGCTTCAACCCATCCTATCCCAGGCTAGGGGTAGAATTTTCCCCTGGTGGCCTAGCGGCGGAATCCAAAGTCCTAGCACTATATCATTCCCCCACTACTCGACCAGGGCGATGGTCAAAGACCGACCCAGAAGGGCGCTGGCGCAGTCTCTCCAAAGGGGAATCGCCCCAGGGCGACTCCAGCAGAGGTGTCTTGAACGGGCCATTCTAGGGACGCAGGGTAGAGGCGCATCCGTTGAAATCAGCGGCGCTAAGGTACGGTCTGACGTGATTTTTAGAGTCGCCTGACATACACTTTGGCAATCGCTGGGGTACAAGGTAAACACAAGGGGTAGCCGTGCAGCAGGACGAACTGGAAGCTCTGGTAGCCGAAATTGACTCAATCTTGGAGGAAGCTCCGCCACGGCTGCCCTGGGTGATGTCAAATGATGCCAATCAGCGCCAGCTGCTGGCCCGAGCGCGGGCCTGCTTAGCCGAGGTGAAGGCATCGCCTGATGCCCTGGCTGCGCCTGGGCTGCCCAACGACCCCACCGCCGTTGCCTCTAGCCAGGTGCTCAAGGCGCTGCTGCAAGAAATGCAGTACCTGCGCGGGCAGACCATGCAAATTCTCGACCCGCTGCGCAACGAAGTGGCGACCCTGCGGCAGCAGCGCGAGCTACTGCTGCAAGAGGTGCAGCAGCTTCAGCAGCAGCGGGCGCAGGTAGACCAGGGCTCCAACCTTCACCAGCTGCCCCCCAGCTGGGAGGCGGCCCTGCAGCAGATGACCCAGCAGCTTGAGGCCCGCCTCAGCGCCCAGGTGAACCAGTCGGTGCAGCGGCTGGAGTCGGCCACCGCTACTGCCTACGGACTGCTGCAATCGCCCCAGGGGTTTGCTGATGGCGACGCCCCTGGACTTACCCCAATGCAGCGGCTGGAGTTTCTCAAGCAGCTGCAAGCCCAGTCTGACCAGCTCATGCTGGGGCTCGATCAGTCGATGCGATCGGTGTTTGACACGCTGCAACAGAGCATCTACAGCTACCAAGACTCCCTCAACCAGGGGCTCAACCAGATGCACACCCTGGGTCAGCAGGGCGAGCTGATGTTTAGCGCCTTGGTCAACCACCTGGGCCAGCAAATTAATGCCGAGACCCTGGCCTATCTAGAGCAAGGTCAGCGCCGCGAATTGCCCCAGACCCGCCCCGAGACATCCACCCCTGAGACGCTAGGCGGGAATGCCTTTGCTGAGGTCGGTGACCTGTCGGCTGATCTAGAGGCCGATTTGGCCTTGGAGGCTCTAGATATTGGCTTTGACGAGCTAGACGACGACGAACTCACCCTGCTGCAAATTGAAGATGAAATTACCGAACTTCAGCTCGATGCCAATCTGGATGCCGATCTAGAGTCTGCTGAGACCGGTGATGCCTCACTCCTCGACCTGCAATTGCTCAATAGCCTTGACACCGCTGCCCCTGACCCATCCCCGGCGGTGTCGCTGCCCGACGGAGCCGCTGAGCCCATTACCGACGTAACGGTGGCTGGGGTAGAGGCTGAGTCAGCCCTTGATGATCTCTACCAAAGCCTATTTGGCAGTGGTTTTTTGGCGGACTCCGCGATCGCTGCGGGTGACGCCGTCCCTGCGGATGCCGTCGATGACTTTTTAGAGGCGGATCGGGTGGTAGATCAGGTGACTGAGGGGGCGATCGCATTCCCTAACACCCCCGAACTGGCCCCGACCGACGATCTGCCCCGCCTCGACGAGCTGACCCTACTCACCCAAGCTGTCGAGGCTGCTGAGGCTGACACCAGCCCCGAAGTCACCAGCAATGACCTCAGCAGTCTGCTGGGAGAAGGCTCCGGCCTCAGTCTAGGTACCCTACCCGGTGATGGGCTCGACCTCCCCACCGCCATAGCATCCTTCGACGAATTGCTGCCCGCTGGCCCTGGCGAAGCGGGCGACCCAGAGACCGCCGGGAGCGACGGCGAAGACCTGTTGGGTGGGTTTATGGCCGCCTCTGCTGAAGAAGATCTGCTGGCCCAAGACGCCTTGCCCGCGATCGGCACCTACGACCTGGCGATGGATGATGTCATGGTCGATCAGCTTCAGGAAGACCTGGAGAACTTAGAAACAGTGATGGCCGCTGAAAACCCGTCGCTGGCAAACGTAGACCTTGATCTGGCCGCTGCTTCAGAATTGTTCAACCCGCCTGCCGAGGCGCTTCCCGAGCCGCCTGGCGATGCCGACGCCGACGCTGCTGTTGGCCGCGATCGCGTCTCTGACCAAGAACCCGATTCCGGCAGCACACCACCCGCTGCCCCGGTTAGCGGCCTCACTGAAGCTTCAATGCCAGAGCGACCCAGCCTCGACCTGTTTGGCCGCGAGCCTGCTGCTGCCGAGCTGGCTCAGACCCTCAGCTTATTTGGCGCAGACGCTCCCCCTCCGCCTACCCCGGCCCTGGATCAGGTGGTGCTCAATAATTTAGAGATCGCCTTGCCTGAGCCAGCGACTCCGTCAGAGCCACTTGCCCCAGAGCCCGCCCCAGACTGGTCGAGCCTCGATCGCCTGGAACTTTCCGATTCAGAACCAGAGCCGGGTTTTGCTGAAGACGTGCCCAGCATCGATCTGTTCAGCGACTCAGCTTTGGCCGACCTCACCCTAGATCAGCTAGAGATAGATCCGGTTAATCAGTCGTCTTCTGCCGTAGATGAGCCTGCCGCAGAAATGGCAGGGGTTGATCTATTCGAGCAGCCGTCGTCTAGCCTGGATGACCTTGCCGTAACTGACCTCAGCATCGATTTACTGGGTCAGCCACAGCCCGTTGCTGAGGCTTCTATCCCAGAGAGCTCAGGAATTGATCGGTTCGATCAGCCCTCTTCTGGGCTGGATGCGCCTGCGGTAGAAGACACTGGTATCGATCTGTTTGACGAGCCCGCGCCAGAGGCAGCCATTCCCTCAGAGGGGGGCTTAAATCTGTTTGATGTTTCAGAACTCACCCTAGACGACGCTGAGCCAACGGCAGCCGGTCTCGATTTATTTGCCGAGCCCAGTACACCAGCGATCGCCCGTGAGGAGCCCACAATTGACCTATTTGGCGAAGCAACCCGGCCCGAATCTAGCGATTTGTTTGGGGCGATGGAAACAGCCCCAGCAGCTTCCGCGCCCGATGATTCCCTGGCATCTATTCTGTCAGAACTCAATTTGAGTTTGGAGCCTGAAGAACCTGCCCTAGGTGAGTCAGGGTTGACCCTAGACGATCTTACCGAGCTATCTCCCCCGTCCCCCGATCAGTCCGCCCCCGCACCGTCGGCTCCTAACACCGGAGCCACCGGCCCCTCCCTCACCCTCGAAAATCTGCTAGGAGAGCTGACCCTCGACCCCTTGACCCCTCTGGCCCCAGACCCCAAACCGGGGGAGACCCTGGACGACCTAGCTGCGGCTGGGTTTGGCGAAACCCCTGGCCCAGATGCCCCGGCGGCGTCCACCGCCGACTTTACCCTGGCCGATCTCGATCTAGGCGCTGGCCTTAGTGGCCCGCTCGATTCTGCGCGCCAGCCCGACTCGCCGCCGGGCGAGTCTATGGGCGATTTGTTTCCAGATTTGCCCTCTACCGAGCCGTCGATCGCCGAACGTTTCACCCTAGACGAGCTCAATTCGGGGAACGAGGCGTCCGACCGCTCTGCAACCACAGACTCGCCGCCAGCGGAGCCAGCGCTCACCCTAGAAACCTCGGGATCATCCGCTGCGCCACCGCCTGCCGCGCTGGATCTCTCCATTACTCTAGACGACCTAAATCTGTCTCTAGATGACGAGCCGGGGCCAGACGCTCCTGGCACCCTAGAACCCAGCCTGGATGATCTAACAGACCTAGGCGGTTCGTCGGCGGACTCTGAGCCTGCCACTCCCCCGGTCGAGGCCACCACCGACTGGCAGCGAGAAACTGGCCTCGACAATGTTCTGGATACGGAACCGGCGCTCACCCTAGAAACCTGGGGATTGTCCGCTGCGCCGACGCTGGATGCTGCTGCACCGGATCTCTCTATTACCCTAGACGACCTAAATCTGACCCTGGATGATGAGCCTGAGTCAGAGTCTCCCGGTGCCCTGGAGCCGAGTCTAGATGATCTGACTGATCTGGGCGATTCGTCAGCGAACTCTGAGCCTGCCGCGCCCCCGACAGAGACCACCACCGACTGGCAGCGAGAGATCAGCCTCGACAATATTCTGGATGCCGCCGGGGCAAGCACTGGCGAAAGGCTAGAGCTGACCCCAGAGGAACCGTCGGAGGTGCCCCTAGAGGAACCTGTCGATTCTATTCAAGCGGCGGCAGCCGAGACAGCGGAGTCGATGGAGACCATGATCGACTTCATCAACCTCGATGCGCTGCTGGGAGAACCTATTGCCCCAATTTCCTCTGAACCGAGTTTAGATCTGAACCTAGATCTCAATCTAGAGCTTGAGCCTCTGGAGCCGGAGCGCCCGGATTTGGAGAATCTAAATCTTGGAGATTTGGATCTGGATACTCTGGATAACGGTGAGGCGATCGCAGAGCCTGAACCCCTCTTTCCCCTCGAAAATGCACCGGCAGAGGGCGACCTAAGCCTTGAGCCAGACGCCACGGCTCTGCCCGAGGCTGCTAAAACCGGCGCTGACCAGGGTTTCTCCGTAGAAGAATGGCTAGGAGACTCTAGCCCGGCTCAGGACGAAGATGTTTTAGAGATTTTGGCAGACGCGGGCCTCGGCGACTTGGGCGATCTCCTTGGGCCGACCCCGGCAGCAGACGAGCGTTGGTCTCAAGCTTCAGAACCCACCCTGGGGGAATTCACAGACGAAACCTTTGGCGATGAGCCCATTGAAGAGGTAGAAGATATTGTCGTTGAGCCTGTAGCTACCGATTCCATAGGCTTTGACGACCTGGAGGCCGAGACCGCTGAGCCTGGGGTTGGCGGGGTTGATCTGGGGGCGATCGCCCCAGAGCCAGACAGCCTAGAGGTAGCAGAGGTAGCGACTCCAGAACCAGAAATCCCAGAACCAGAGGCTGCCCAGGAAGACTTCCCAGAGCTTGATCTATTACTGGCGGAAGCTGGCTTTGAATCAGAGACTGCCCTGGCCGACACCCCCCATAACTTCGTTGCCCCGGTAGTCGAACCCCCAGCAGAGCCCGCGACGTTTGCACCCGAGGTGCCAGCTCCTGGCACCCTAGAGTCCCCAGCGCTTGTATCCGAAAGTTTCGAGTCTGAGATTCCTGACGATCTAGACAGTGAGCCAGTTGATGTCGTTATCCCAGGCCCGCCAGAGGATGCTGAGCCCACGCCCTCTGAGCCCACTCCCCTGTGGTTTTTGGGTTTGGATGTGGGCACCACGGGGCTGTCGGCAGTGCTGCTGGAGCGTCGGGGTGGGCAGGTCTACCCGCTCTACTGGGTCGATAACGCCATCTCTGGGGTAACTGCCGACAAGTTCTTTCGGCTGCCGACGCTGGCCTCCGTCGAGGCTACCGACGAAGGTTACCAGGTGCAGTCGGTGGGGTCGTCGGCCCTGACCGTCAGCTGGGGCGACGGCGATGCTGCCGATCAGGGGGCGGTGTTGCTCAAGGCCCTAAAGCCCTATCTCAAACTGGGCATTCCCTCCACCGGCTCAGACGGCCCAGAGCCTCAGGTGCAGTGGTCCGATCGCGATCGCATTCCCCTGCCCGTGTTTCAAGAGAGCCTGGCGCGGCTGCTGGCCACCCTGCCGGTGGGGCTGACCCCGGAGGCTGCCTTTACCGTGGGTGCTGTGGGCCTCGATGCTGAGGCGATCGCCCGGGCGCTGCAAGTCCTCAACGGGGTTGTCGTCAGCTACCCCGCCAACTGGCCCGACACCTACACCTTTAACCTGCGAGAGGCGGTGCTGGGGGCGGGCCTCACCGCCAACCCCGACGATATCTATTTTGTGGAAGATGCGATCGCGGCAGTCCTCTCTGGCCTGCCCGACCCCTCGACGCCGCTGCCCGAAGACAACGGCCAGCCCATGCAGCAGCAGACCCTCTACGCCTGCCCCTGGACCGGGGGCACGGTGGTGCTCTCCGCCGGGGCCAGCGTCACTGAGGTGGGCATTGTCAATCTGCCCCGCGCCCTGGGCGACCTGGCCTACGGCGACTTTGCCCTGCACTCCATGAGCTACGCGGGCGACGCCATTGACCTCGACATTATCTGCCACCTGCTGCACCCCGCCGAACGTCGCCAGAGCCGCCCTGCCGAGGGTTCTGGGCGATCGCCAAACTCCACCGGCTGGGGCTGGCAGGCCGCCATGCCCGAGCTAGACGGCACCCACTGGAGCGATCTCGACCTCGACGGTTGCGAAATGCCCCGCCCCGCCGAGCCCGATACGGCCCGTCGTCAGCGCCTCTACCAGCGGCTAGAAGCCTCTCTGCTGGGGCAGAGCGCGCTAGAAGCGGCGCGACACCTGAAGATAATTCTTCAGCACCAGCCCCAGTTTGAGCTAGAGCTGGCCGACCAGCGCTGGGTGGTGCGCAGCAAAGACCTCGAAGACCGGATCATTTTGCCCTACATTCAGCGCATCAACGGCCATGTCAACCGGCTGCTGAGCGAGGCGGGGCTCAACACCCAGGGCATTAACCAGGTAATTTGTACCGGCGGCAGCGCCTCGTTGCCAAAGATCGCCCGCTGGCTGCGGCAAAAGTTTCCTAACGCCACCATCGTGCAGGATACATACCACAGCGATCGCCCCCCCAGCTGTAGCCGGGTCACCTACGGGCTGGTCAACCTGGTGCGATACCCCCAGGTGCTCGACCTCACCCGCCACCAGTACAGCGACATGTTCTTGATGATGGAGGTGCTGCGCGCCCTACCCGAGCAGCCCATGCCCCTCAACGGCATTTTGCACCTGCTGAAGGAGCGGGGGCTGAATGTGGAAGCCTGCCAGGCCCACCTGATGGCGCTGCTGGAAGGTCGCCTGCCGCCCGGTCTGTTACCGAGCACCACCAGTAGCTCCTCAATGCTGGTGCCCACCAGCGACGACCTAGTCACCCTGTCCACCACGCCGCTGTTTACCCAGCCCAACGGCCAGATCTACGTGCCAAACCTGGAGCAGGGCCAGCGGTTGACCAATTACATGGAGCAGCTGCTAGCCAACAAGCACCAAACCCTGATTGACCCCTTGCTGAGCCAACTCACGGTGCTCAATGTGTAGCCTGTAAGGGCGTCTTTGAACCTGGGCGTTCCTTGCAGTGATGGAACGCTTGGGGTTGTTGCTCAGGGCTGAGCTTACAATGGGGATACCGGTTGCTAAGGATGATGGGTAATGGTGATGACCGCGCAACAGCTGGCCGATCTCATGCCAGATGCGACCCAGCTAGAGAGCAATGAGCCAGAAATGGAAAGTTCACTGCACTACGCTCAACTGGCGCTGCTGGTGGCCTGTTTGGAGTGGCTATGGCGCGATCGCACCGACTTTTTCATTGGCGCAAACCTCACTATCTACTTCAGCCGCGAACAGCTCAAAAATCGCGATTTTAGAGGTCCGGATTTCTTCCTAATCAATCAGACTGAAAGACGGCCTCGCAAATCATGGGTAGTGTGGGAAGAAGGCGGGCAGTACCCCGATCTCATTATTGAACTACTGTCTCCGGCCACAGCAAAAACCGATCGCAGCCTCAAAAAGGTGCTCTATCAAGATCGGTTTAGAACCCCAGAGTATTTTTGGTTTTCGCCAGAGACGCTGGAGTTTGAGGGCTACCGACTGGTGGGGCAGCACTATGATGCGATCGCCCCCAACGCAGCCGGTCAGCGATGGAGCGAGGTTTTGGGCCTATTTCTGGGTGTTCAAAACGAGACACTGCGCTACTTTCACTCCTCGGGTGAGCTGGTGCCTACCCCAGAGGAAGCCGCTGCTGCGGCCCAAGCAGCAGCTCAACAGGCCCAAGAACGGGGCGATCGCCTAGCCGAGCAGCTAAAAGCGCTGGGGGTAGAGCCAGAGGCATAAGGAATCTAAGATCCCCCCTTTTCAAGGGGGCAGGGGGGATCTCCACTTTTGCTAAGAGAAACAGGACTTTTCGAACGTCCTCTTACTCAATCAGGAGGGTTTTCGTCAGAATAACCATCCACGTCATCCCATCTGGGGAGGCTGCGCTCGCTGCACCGCTGTTGGGCGGCACGGGGATGGGGTCGCTCCAGTCGTTGGGGTCGGCGTAGCCGTAGGCATGGAGGATTTTGATGGTGCGATCGATGCCCGCCAAACTGCCGTAGAGCAGATGGCGCACCCGCTCAGGGCGGGGTTGGGGTCTTGCAGATGGAGACGGCGGAATGTTCGACGCGCCGCTGGCGTCGGGTTCGAGATATTCAAACATCGGTTCTGTTTTCCTTTTATGGGTTTGAGGAAGACAGAACGCGAAAACCCTAGCTAACCGCAGCTGAGGTGCAAACTGGGAGAGCTAGGGTACGATCGACCTTAGCCCTGCAATCTGCGTGCT
>NZ_JAYGIH010000050.1:0-15570 GCF_034932455.1 Leptolyngbya sp. CCNP1308
TTGACTTTGAACGGGCAGAATAACACTGCTGGGAGGTAGCTGAGGTGACTATCGATCAAGCCGAGTGCTCAATAACCTTAACCTGCTGGATGCTTGTGGGTTGAATAGTTGCCTGCGCGCGCAACTAGCCGAGGCCAATTCTCTGCCCTATGTCCCATAGCTGATCGTCCCCTCAGAGCGATCGAGCGGAGGAGACGTGAAGCACTGGCGGCCTATCAAAAATGCTGATTCCTGCGGGCAGTGCCTGGAGAATTTGCAATCTCTGGGGGCGCTCACTGAGAGGAAGATGCAGTAGCGGTGATTGCCCGATGGCGTTATTTCTCTATTCTCCATTACCTATCTCCTATCCCAGATATAGGTAACGGGGAATTTGTTGATTCCGGGCATTCTATAGGCAACTGTCTAGGGTGCAGAATGAAAGACGCTCAGCCAATTACATCAACTACCGTTCGGCCTCTGCGGGTGCTGGGAGCGATCACTGCCGGTGCTATCCTAATCGTGTTGGGCACCTTCCTGGTGGTCGAGGGTAGCCACCGCTACCAGCTCTGGCGAGCTGGAGGTGTCTGGTGTGCCACGATGGAGCCGGACGGTACGATTACCCAGTCCTTTGGGGCTGAGAACTGTGGGCACTGATGATCAAGCTTGAGTGCTGCCGATACTGCGACTTCTACGCCCATAGCTCCTACATGGTTTGTGGCATTCATCCTGCTGGGGTCGAGGACAACTATTGTGCAGATTTCAAAGCAGCCCCAACTGAAGCTGTTGTACCCGACGATCTCTTGGACTGGTACGGTGACAGGTGGCTGCCACAGGGCGCTAGTTATTATGGTGATGAACTAATCCTAGAGCCGTTGCAGGGGCGATCTCTGGAGCAGCAGCTAGAGCTGCTGGACAGTCACCCACTATTTACGGGTCGGTGCCCACTGTGTGAGAGGGGTATTAAAGCGATCACTGGCCAAATCCACTACGACTGTGAGAATTGCGGATGGGTAGATGATTTGGTGTAGATCGTATTCTTAGCATTGGGCATCGACTCTCTCTAGCCTGAGCCAATAAAGCAGCACAAATAATTCTTCATCGAATAGTTCGGCCATACGTGAGCGCCCAAATTTTTCAGACAAGAATCCCTTGAGCCGCTCCATGGACCATCCAAGCTGCCTCACACTCGACTGTATGGCGGCATAGCATTCATCAAAAGGGATAGGAATAGGGTTGTTTTTAGGGGCCGGAGGCTGGGGAAAACTAAAATCTCCCCCCCGCACCCCCCCATCCAGAGAAAAAGAATTTTTTAAGCCAGCCTCAGGGCCACCACACTTCATACCCCCCCCCGTGGTGTGTAACACTGGCTGATTGCAAGGGTTTTCAGCTTCGGCGATCGCGTTACTGATGCTCTCTCGATCAACGTCTGCTGGCTCTACGCCCTGGCCTGTAACCGTTACAGGTGATTTCTCGGGATGCCATAGGTCGGTATTCCGATAGAGGGTTTGTAAGCTGCTGCGAGCGGCATTGGCGATCGCAGCAGCAAAGCTTCTGATGCTAGGAAATTCGGTATCTTTCAGGGCGGCCACGGCCTGGGCGATGCGATCGCGGGCGTCGAGCTGGTGCAGGGTATTCTCACCTCCTGGAATCCGCTGACCACGACGGGTACCGATCGGCCAGTAGTAACCCTCGACCGACTTGGCCCAGTGCCGTGCCTTTGAGCGAATCTCGTTTTGATGTCGGCAATGCTCTTGAAATCCTGGCGATGCGATCGCCAGTTCAACGATGCGATCGACTAATGCTGTGCCGGAGAGCCCCTCAAACACATGGCTCCGGGTAGCGATCGACTTCAGTAGCCGATTCGTCTGCCCGGAGCCTGTCCAACCCTCCCGGATCTCGATGTCGAGGTCGTCTTTCCACTCTTGGGCCTGCGGAGATAGCGATCGCCGATTGAATTCCTGTTTCCGTGACTCTCTGGCATGAGGGGCTGAGAGCAACAGCATTTCCAGGTCCTGCCCCAGAGCCGCCCATTCCCATTGTTCAAAGAAGGTCGATAGCGAATCGCCCTGGGGTTCGAGGTCGTCGGTCAGGAGCCAGCTGCCCGACTGGGGTTGTAGCGGCAGCCGGTGGCCGTTGTACTCCACAAATTGATCAACCCCGTAGGTTTTGGGGTTAGGGAATACCTCTAGATGTCCCTTCTCTAGGGTGAATCCCTGAGCCTTTAGGCATTGGGTGATAATGCAGGCCAGATCAAAGGTTTTGATGGCCTCGGGCAGGGGGATGTAGAGATGCAACCCGCCGCGATGGCTGGAGCGCACCAAGACCGTTCGATTCAAGCCAACGGTTTCGAGGGCACCTCGGATCTCTGTGATCGCAGAGGGTATGCAGTAGCGTCCGCCCGCGTCTAGGTCGAGCATCCCGTAGCGGGTTGTGTGACCAAAGCGAACTCCCACCAACACGGTGGGATTGTTCCATTGCTCCCAGAGCACTCGGGGGCGCAGCTGATGCTTTAGGGTGCGCCACCGGGCTGGAGCAACATTAGGGCTCTCTATGGATTCCCAAAGATAGTCGCCAAATAAATTGATAAAATGCTGACCCACCTCGGAGTGGGGCAGAAGGACTGAGTCCGCCATTGGATTCTAGGATTTTTAGTTGAGATTTCCTGTGTAGCGAAGGAAATCTCAACTAAAAATCCACAAAGCATTGCTACAAATCCAAGGTAGCTGCTATCATGACATCAGTTTAGATTCCTTCGCTTCCCTTTCTGTTTGGAGACGTCTGGGGCGAGGATAATTGTTAAGACTCCTGATTTGCGGTCGGGGGTCTTAATTCTTTTAAATGAATTCTACGTTTTTAACCTCAAGAAACTTTATCGAAAGTCTGAAGACTACAGAGATCTTACACGAAAACCCCTGATTTGATCCTTTACAAGAACACATATCAGTAGAGAAGGTTTGGATCAAGATTCAAACCTTTGATTCACTACGACGCCAGCAACCTTTGCACTTTCGGTAATTTTTAACAGAATAGCTGAATTTCCGTGTATTTTCGGAATATTCCATTTCTGTTGCATTTACTGATGAACCCCAGGTATGGTCATCGAGTTGGGATTCGAGAGGCTCTGCGCATGACACTCGAAAAATTCGAGGTTAATGCGCAGGAACTATCGGTGCGGGCACGCGTATCACCAGCCACTTTGTCAGAGTTTCGTAACGATCGCAGGGAGATAAACACCTCATCCTTGCAACGCCTCCTCAATGAATTGGAACCTGAGGCTTTTGTATACTGGCTGGATATAATGCGAGAATCTGAGACTATGATCCGCACGGCTAAATCGGATCCACGTCCTGATAACTTTCATTCAGATGCTCTTTTCGCTTTAGTAGACACCTATGCTAGGAGGTGCACCACCGATGAGCAACTGGCTCTGCTCCGGGTTATTTACTTAGCCTGTGAGGCTAACCCCAACCTTAAATTAGATGAAGGCCAATAGGGGCATTGATGTTTCGATGCAAAGGGATTGTTAGCCATACCCGTTCTCAGCGCCCCTTTGACAACCAATCTGCCGAGTTGTTGTTGCCCTGTGCGGCCATCATAGAGCTTCGCTCCGCCGTAGGCGTACGCATAACGTACCTAGGGCTGCCGGATAGCTATGTCTCCAACGAATGAGACAACTCCTCCTTCAGGAAGACCATGACCAGAAACCATTGGTGCAAAAAGGCCGTCAGTAGTTAGTAGCTAATAGGCCGAGACCCTGAGGTTTGCCTACTCGGTGCCGAACAAGATTATGGACAGCATAGTAAATGCTTAATGCCACAACAAAGGTCAAAGCATTTATATTCTACCTATAGACATTTGCCCAGAAATGCGGAAACCCAATCTAGCAGGCCTGCTACACGAAATCTCACAACTGCCAGTAGCCGACCGACAGCGTCTCGTAGTTGAGCTAGTTCGACAATGCAATCTATCCATTGTCATTAGTCCAGAGCCCAGGGGCGATGCCCACTTGAGAGTAGTGAATAGCTTAGATGCTACCTCTGTATTGTCGCTTGCTGTAGGGGACATCAATGAGTCATGCAGGTGTCACTCAGACGCAGAGCCAAGGCGCTAAGCGTGCTCTAGCGCCTTGGCTCTGCCTTCTACAATCGCGCCTAAAACCTCTTGGAATTGAGCCGTACTACACTTCTGTGCATACTCCCTAATTCCCGATAGCACTAACAAGAGACGTGCATTTTCATCTACTGGCACACTTCCGCAGTGCCCTAGCAATTGCAGTAGATGCGCCCTAGCCTCATCAGGGAGCGCTGTCCTAATGGCATCAATATCCGTAGTTCGCAAATCTGAAGAACCACCAAGGAACTTTGAAATGCTGCTCTCAGGAACACCAGACTTAGCCGACAGTTCAGAGGCCCGAATCGCATACTCCTCCATTACTGCCCTGAGCACGTCCCGCAGAGGGATCACTCGTACATCTGTAGATGCCGCCATACTCAGCCTCATGTGCTAATTCACTACAGACTTCAATCATATCAACAATATATCCATGAGCACTTGTTATGACAACTTGCAGACAATAAATCCGGATTTGTAGGCTGTAACCGTTCTTAGAACGAGAGGTGTTCGCAACGTTCAGCCATCGGCGTGAAAGAAGATAGCATGTTTTCAACTGCCAGCCTTCTCACGAAAATGGCCATACAGAATTCCCCATCAAGGATTGATAAAAACCTACTGATCACTTGCTCTATCCTGGCCCTGGGTATTGGATGGCTAGTATTGATGCCATTGGGGCCATGGAGTGCCACCCGAGACCCAGCTCCGACTCATTACTTTGAGATAAGCGGGAAGCAGATTCTGCTAGAGACTGCTGTGACTGACCAGGAGAAGAGGCAGGGGCTAAAGGGACGCAGTAGCCTCCCCGTTAACCGAGGCATGCTGTTCACGGTCAATCCTGAGCAAGAAGTTCAACTGTGGATGTCTGGTGTTCGGTTTCCGCTGGACATGGTTTTTTTACATAACGAAAAAGTATCCGCTGTGCTTAGTGACGTGCCCCCTTGCACTACCTCTCCAGGTAATTGCCCGATCTATCCCTCAGGGGGCATTGTCGATAGTGTGATTGAGCTGGCTGCTGGAACTGCCGACTCCCTATCTCTAGCCGAAGGCAGCACGATCGAAATCCTTGAGCTGGATTAGCGTCTAACATTCTGCGCCGGGCATGTGATGACAATCCACAAGCTATAAATCCGGATTTATAGGCTGTAACAGTTTTGGGGCGAGAGGCGATCGCAACCTTGAGCTAGATTTTGCGTCTGAATTTTAGCCGGGCATGTGATGGCATTCCACAGGCAATAAATCCGGATTTATAAGCTGTAACCGTTCTTGTTAGGTGAGCCAGCGAAACCGCTGGTACTGAGTTTAAACGTCCCTGCGGGGGCTTGGGATGCATCGAGGTATCCATGCGGCGACTGCCCGGATATTGCCCGACTTAGTTATTACCATGGCCGCAAATCACAAAGGAGACCAGAGCGAATGACCTCTGTACTGATTATTGAAGATGATGCGGATATGGCCGATACTATCCAGGCCTGCGTTCAGGTGGCGGGCTACACCAGCTATCTGGCTGAAACGGGCAAGCAGGGGCTGGCGCTGAGCCCGCAGCTGGAGCCCGATATCATCGTTCTGGATTTGACGCTGCCCGATATGGATGGCATCGAGGTCTGTACCCACGTCCGGCGGCTGGCGCTGAGGCGCGATCCCTATATTCTGATACTGACAGCGCGACGGGGGCAGACCGATGAAATTTTGGCTTTTGCTACCGGGGCCGATGACTACATGACTAAGCCCTTTAACCCTGACATGTTAATCTTGCGGCTGCGGGCTCTGCTGCGACGTGAGCTACGCCATATCGAAAATGCGGTTGGGGCCGATGCGGCACTGATTCGGCATCAATATCTGCGGTTGCACCAGACGCACAGGCATTGCAGCGTTCGGGCATCGCTAACCGACGATTGGGTTGAGCTGGAGCTAACGGCATTAGAGTTTGATCTGCTGACGAACCTGGCCCAGCAGCCGGGCCAGGTTTACTCCAGGTCAGAGCTATTTAAGGAAATTTGGGGGCGAGAACACCCTGGGGATGAGCACAGTACAGTCGATTCTTGCGTCTTTAGACTGCGCAAAGAAATTCGCTCGAAACTGCGGGTGCCGGAGGGGGTAAACCCGTTGGTCAAAACTGCGCGGGGAGTGGGATACAAGTTTGAAGATTCGCTTGATTAAACAGACTAGGTGTACCCACTGCGATCACACAGGGCCTCCGTCCGGCGGTCAGGCTACTGTAACCAACGCAGTCCGCCAGAGGTCGGGGTAAAGGGGCTTAATTGTCTGCCTCAACTGGTGAAATACCTCGGCTCCTGACTCCTGGGCCAAGTGGATCAGGGCGCTAATATCTTGAATCGAGGCTTGTAAATCCGGATTGTCCAGAACTTCAGTAGGGATCAGATCTCTTACTGAAGTTCTGGACAATCCAGCCTTTTCAAGGACTTTGGCCGCGATCGCATCCCAGGTAGTCGTTAAGTTCTCGACCCGCTGCTTTAGCACTTGGTCAAGGGCGTTAAACACCTCAGAGTCAGTCTCAATCCGTTTGCGCTGACGCTGGAGGGAGTGAACGCGATCGCAGTTGTCAGCCAGCTTGGCTGCTATTTTGGTTTCTATATCGATGGCCTTGACGAGGCGGTATTGAAGGACACGAGTACCATCGCCGGTTGTTATCTTCCCGCTGCAAACCCCATCAATGCCCACCATTTGCAAAAGCTTGTGGAAGCATTTGATTAGTGGGGTTTTGCTGGTGAACTGTAGCCCGTGGATTCGTTGATGATTGGAAGATGCAGCGGTTAGAGAAACAGAATTTTCCCTGGCCCACGCCGCCGTTTGGGCAACGACAAAGTCTTTATTCGTCCAATCAGTAAGCTGGCCCTTGATGACGCTGTAGAGCCCTGGTGCCCCCTTGAGCAGTTGAGTTATGGCGAATTCCCGAGCAGTACAGGGGAGATCAGCGGTGTCGTGCTGCCCTGCCCGTGCGATCGTGTTGAGGGTATGTTGGCGGGCAATCTCAGCCCACAGGGCAGGCTGCTCATGGGCGATACAAACCAGTGATCGCACCCGTAGCTCAAACAGTCCGCTGGTGCCGGAGTCGATAACCCAAGATTCTATCCATTCAGAATTGTTTAGCCCAGGGTAGTCGCCCAGCTTCTGCTGCAGTTCCCACTTATGATGCTTGGTGGCTTCAATGGCCCCGGCAGGTTCGTCACCTGCTTGTTTTTTGCCTTTGGCCTTAGCTAGGGTACGCCCCTTTTGAGCGATTAAATCCTGAGTAGCCTCATAAAATATTTGTGACCAGGTTTCAGCCGCTGTGGGGTCGTAAACTATTTCTTTGACTTCCCAGCCGTTGCTTTCCCATTCCATACGCAGAAACTCAACCTTGAAATAGGTCTCTTGAGCTTGGATTGCTAAAAACTCTGGCAGGTCTTGCCAGTCGTCTGCCGATGCCTGGCTCAACCGAGAGGCAATCTCTGTGCAGCCCATTTGTTGAGCCAAGTTGATGGCGTCAGTGTTTGGGTCACCAGCCAGTAGCGATCGCCAGTAGTTGGCGGTAAACACTGCCGGGTCGGGCATTGATGCTAGACCACGAGAGGCTATATAAACATTGCGCCGCTTGATTTTTTCGCCCCGAATCGCATCTCGGTTGCGTTCCCCTCTCTGGCTGATGCTGGAGGCTGTCTCAAAAGCCCGCGCGTATTCAAACTGCTGATCGAAGTACGTGCCCTCGATTGAGATGCCGGAGTTGAAGGCTGGGGAGATTGGCAGCCAAGCCAGGTCACGATTTGGCGCAAACGTTGTAGGGCTTTTGGCGAACTCTGCCCGAATCCTGTGGGGAGTGTATTTACCGTCAATGGGGTGGCCCTTCAGGTCAGGGTGGAGGCCGCGTAGCACTCGGTGAATAGTTCTAGCTTTTCCCTCGCTGCCAGAAGGGATGATAACGTTTTGCCCATTGCTAACGGCGTTTTCTATCCCCATAAACCAGGTATAGAAAGCATTATTGGCTTTTGGGGTTGATTCCCGAGCAGCGCCGTCCCATGATTCACCATTGCCCGTATGGTCGAGGTAGAGCGCAATCTCCATCTCAGTCTTGGGCCTTTGCCGCCGCAGTACCTTTACTTGGGCAGAGTCAAAGCTTCCCCAGCGTTGTGCCGCGGCAATAGTGGGTCGGTAAATGCCGTCTTGAGCCAAACCGACGACATCTGCATTATTTACCAGATCCTTAACGGCCTGCCGAGCTAACTCAGGGTGATTCCCCAGCTCACCGGATTGAAGGCGAGGTATACACTCGTTTGCTTCGTCGAATCCGACAAAGTTGGCCGGTATTGAGCAAAGCTTATGAGCTGACTCAGGGCAAGCCGTCAACCATATGTTGGCGGGCCTATTTCCCGGTGGAAGGGCTAGATAGTGGTCAATAGTCAGCATGTCGAGTTCATAGGCTAAGTTGGTAGCCAGTTGTCGAGTAGGGGCAAAAATAACGCCACACCACCCCCGCTGCTGCCCCTCTTCAACAACTGACCTCAGCCCTACCGATGTTTTGCGAGTCATCTTGGAGCCATCGAGAACGATCAGCTGGCGATCGCCCTCAGCGGGAAGAGTGAGCTGTGGAAAGTGGCCCACCTCCCCTGTGCCTGAGAGCCGTGCCCTGTCCCTAAATGCCTTTGCGATCGCCATTCGATCAGCGTCCTCCGACAGCCCCGCTAGGGTGGCCACCTGACCCAGCCAGGCCTGGTACTCGTTCTCCCGCTTTTGCCTCGCCCATGCCCGCTGCCTCGCCCGCTCATGCTGGGCTGAAGGCTTTGCGTGGTCAATGAGCTGTGCAAAAGCCTCTGCCCCTTGAGTAACGATAAAATCGTCAATCCCTTTGCCCAGAGAGCCATCCCACAACACCAGCCGAACATCGCACCCTGCTGTTGTGAGCAGACTAGCGAAAACAGAACGACCTTGTTCAACGTCATGCCGTGTCTCTGCCTTTTCGTCCTGGTCAAACGCTATATAGGCGCGTCGGCCTGGCTGGATGAATCGTTGTACCTCGGGCATTAATCGAGGGGCGATCTTGGTTTTTAGAATAGGGTCGTGAGCTTGATAAGCCCGAAACCCATAGAACCCGATCGCTGCATAACCCAGGGAGAGCGCTGCTAGAACCTTCTTCCCGCCTTCGGTAAATAGGATGCCGATTTCGGGGTTTGCAGCCACCCAATCCCAAAAACCGGAAACTACAGAATCCTTTCCACTAAGCCCAACTAGGGCGGCTAGGGTAACTTCAGCAGGGCATTCCACCCTGTAACGTATAGCGACTTGCCGCCATACCCCAGCGGTTACGGGAGGTAGATAAGGCGTACTGCCAGCGCCGAGAGGGGTCTCGTACTTCCGAAAAACAGTGTGCTCAGGGTGGAGGCGCAGCAGCCCGCCGACTTCAGATTTTTCTACTGGTCGCCCTAGGGTTTGGCTGAGGCGCTGTGCTGATTTTTGGAGATTGACCTGTGGGTTCTCAGGTTTGGCCTGCCACAGTTCGCCCGACTCCTGCCGAAAGCACGCTAACTCGCGGAACGAATGGGGCCGTTTTGTTTCCCAAAATCGGCTGACGGTATAGCCTAGTTCGTCGTTCGGCTCCCATCTGCCACAATCCTCGACAAAGGAGACGGCAGCCTTGTAAATGGTGGGCGCGATCGCAGATTCGACGACGCACTCATATTCAATTCGTTGTTTAAAGGTGAGGGTACTCACAGCCCCACCTCCGTCGATTTGTCGGAGGCAGATGTGATCGCCGAGACCGCAGCCCGAGCAATCTTGGTTTCCCACGCCCAGAAGCCGATTGCACATCGTCTGATCTGCGGTGGGCAACATGCGCAGGTATTGATCAGATTGATTTTTCCTGTCAGTGGAGGAGTCGCTACGCCATCAGATTTTTGCCGTATGCCAAAAACGTTGCGCGAACTAAGACTGTCTAGTCTTAGTTCGCGCAAATTCGAGCAGTTGCTCACCCCTTGGAATCCTTCACCCCCGGCATAGCCGAGAGTAGGGTTTCTTTTTGGGCGTATAGGAGAGTAATCAGCCGCTTGGAGTAGCGCGGAGTTGCATGAAAAAGATTTTGCTGGGGCTAGCCGCTGATCAAAAGCGCATGCTTGCAAACTAGGCCTAGTCCACGGTCGGTTTGATTGGCAGGAAGTGAGAAAAACTGCGATCGAACGTAAAAACATTGAAAAGCCTACGGATTAACCCCGGCTGTAGCGTTGCCGGGCACAACAAAACAGACGCACTATTGCGCCGCTGATTTTCATCAGCTATCCTGTAGGGGAACTTAGTTTTGACAAACGAATCCCGTCACGTCCCCATGGCGTGTTCTGGAGTGCAGCAAGGCGATAGCAACTTTCTTGGCGGGAAGGCTATCGTTTTTGCTTTTAAAGGGTTCGCTTGGGACTGGCCTACATGGGTCATCACCTCCTTACGTGGGGCTAGTTTACAAGATCAACCAAGAGAGTGGATCTCCTGACAGTTGTCCAGGCTATATGCCCAGCTTCTGCACCTGCTCGTGCAGTACTTGGTTCTCAGCCCTCAGGAGCTCGTTATCTTCTGTGAGCATGTCTGGGAGCGAATAAGCCTCACCTAGGGCTGCTAGGTCTGCCCCGGTGCGTTGTAGCCGTTGAGTCAGCAATGCATTGCGATCGCTCTTGCTGCGTTCCACACCAAAAGCAACGCCAAATCGGCGTTCTAGGGTTTCAGTCATCAGAGTGATACACAGAGCCAGGGCTGCCGCCTGTGGCAACGGGCATCGGGAACTCATCAACCGACCAATCTCAACCGCAGCGCGTTTCGCTTTGTCGTCAGTGGTTATCCTGCTACCCGTTGCCATAGGCGGGCGATCTCAGCCAGTAAGGTCTGAATGTTCTGCGTGAATGCCCGGTGCTCTGTGGCGTTGGCCTCGCGCGCCGCCCGCATCTCTGCCCGGTCGGCCCTGGCCTCAGCCAGGAAAACATCAAACCGCTGTGAGTGCTCTGCATGGAGCTGTTCAGAGCGTTGCCGGTCGACCCTGGCCTCTTCTAGTAGGTTGGTAAATCGCTTGCTGTGCTCCTCATGCAGCTGGTCAAAACGCACCCGGTCAATCCCCTGGTTGTGGGCGTTGTCTTCAATCCGTACGGCCAGATCAGCCCGTGTGGAGCTGGTGGCCTCTTCGGTGTCGATCTGCACCTCCTCAATGCGGCTGCCCCATGACTCGATGGCGCGGGCATTAGATTCGGTGATCTTCTCAGTACGGGCAAGGTTGGCCTCAGTTCTGGCCAGCCCCTCAATAGTGGTAGCCAGCAGGGCCTCCATACGGTCTAGGCGATCGCTGCTCTGGGTCATTTGCTGCTCTCGGTTGGATGAATGGGCAATAAGCCCTCCTGTTCAGCTCTGGCCACCTCTTCGGCCATTACCGATTCTACTAAATTGCTCACTGAGCGTAGCCGAATATCAGCCAAGCGCTCGATTTTGGCTTTCAGCTGTGGATTGACGTAAGCGAACAGTTTGGCCTTGTCGGTAGCCACTGGCAATCCTGACTTCATAAAACACCTTAATGCTACTGAAATAGCGGGACTATGGTGTGATAGTGCAGTTCCTATGGGCTAATAGTCTTACCAAAGTGCTACCACTTTGGTAAGACATGCTATTACTCTATCAAGACGCAGAACAGCACAGCACTAAGGTTGTCCCTGATTGGCCCCATTTGGTCTTTGCCAAGGCCTTACCAGCAACGTAGCTTAGGGGTTTTTAGCCATGACCGAACTCGTAGCCGAACTCGTAAGCCTTCACTCGTTCTACAAAGATTATGGCAACTTACCCAAACCCTCGGTGCGTCGCAGGCTGAATGACAACGGCTACAGAATGCGATCGCATCCAATGCCTCGTCGGGAAACCTGATCTACTGCACCTTCAACCCAGCGATTGCCCCTAATGACTGCAAATTCTCCAGCCGTTTCCCGCAGGACATTGGATGCTCTAGGCCCATCATCTGAGCTAGCTTGCCGATGGTGGTAACGGTATAGAGAGAGCCTTCCTGCAAGGCCACCAAGACTTCATAGAGCCGCTGTTGCCCTGGGGACATTTGTCCCTGGTACTGGGCATCGACGGAGACGTAGGAGCAGTCTTCTAGTACTCCCGTTTGAGTATCACCGCAGAAAATTAGCTTCGTTCTGGCGATGTCATCCAGCACCGCCTGGTCAATCTCAATGTCTGCATAGGCATCGTCGTGCTCATAGTCGATGGCCATGTTTTCGAGATGGTTGGAGCGTGAATAGGTCATAGCGACCTCCAAGATAAAAGACGGCGTGGGAGTACAGAAATACTCCCACATTTTTACTCTGACGGCTATTACCACCAAGAGCGCCAGGTAGCGGGCTGCTCTGACTCCTCAAAGTCGCTGGTATCGTCTTCCCGCTCGCTAGGGTCATCTTCCATGTCGGAGACGTCTTCTCGATCGTAGGAGTCCTCCAGGTCTTCAGCCTCATCCACTACCCGCTCAGAGCGATAGCGATGTTGCTTGGAGTCGCGGCTGTCCACAATGCGGCGGGGCTGGTAAGTATTCACCAACCGCTCGTCGTCGTCCCGTTCTACCCCAGCATCCCTCAGCGCCTTTTCAGTCTCCTTAACGCCACTGGTGGGGATATCAACAACCAAGTGATCGCCGCTGTCGTTGCTGATCTCAATTAGGCTACGGTCGTCATCGTCATCGCGCTTGCGTCGGCCAAACAGTCCCATTGGTAGTACCTCAAATTTCAAAAAACAACTCTGGAAAGGCGATCGCCTAGGTGCCCTAGATGGCGCTATTTCCCACTTGTGAACGCATCCGCCGCAGCTCGAAGTAGGTGGAGTCTTCGGCATCAGTCTCGATCTGGAATCGCTGCACTCCTCGGTTAAGCCCCCTAGCCCGCATAGCGGCTACCTCGGCTTCGTCGAAGTCGGCCTGTACCTGCCCCTGCTGGTTGATGAGGGCCTTCAGCCGTTCCAGGTCGGTGGTGCCCGCCTGCTGCATCTGTGAGCCCTGCTTACGCACTAGGGCCAGGGCGCTACCCAACTCACCGCAAACTCCAGGCCCCACCAGGCCATCGGGCGAGAATTCTCGGCTGTAGCGCTGCTTGGCCTCTGCTACCCACTTCTCACGGGCCGCCTTCTTACTGGGCACCTGTTTGAACTCCAGCGCCAGCGATCGCGCCAGGTCGGTATAGCCTGCGTCGGTCTTTAGTAGCTCCACCGGAGCTACCCGCTCCAGCCAGGGCAGCCAACGGGTTCTGATGGTCGATTCTGCGATCGCCAGCTCACCAGCTAGCTGCGCCCCACTGTAGGGGGCACCCTCGCACAATTCGCCCTCGATCACCTCGGGAAACTGTGCGCCCCTGTGCGGGGCTTGTGCGCTCGATGTGCGCCTATCGTGCGTTTGTGTGTGCTGCATCTGTGCAACTCCATAGCGGTTAATCCGAAAACCCTTATGAATAAAAGGTTTTAGGGTGTGCAACAAAGGCGCTAAACCTGCACAACAACCGTGCGGCTTATGTGCAGATTCGTGCGCATTGATCGCATATTACGCGATAATCAACGCTTGTCAAGTGACACTAGAATACACGGACTGGATTAGAGTCAGTGGAAAGGCCATGACCCAAGAACTTATGCTCGTAACTCTCAGTGTCGATGTGCCTCAACTGGGCACCAGGATCAAGGCTGCACGCGAGAAAAGCGGAAAAAGTCCAACAGCCATTGCGGCCATGGCTGAGATGTCTGTCGCCAATCTGTACCGCATCGAGGCAGAGGATACCAAATCGATTCCCTGGGACACCTTGAAGCGGTTGGGGGAAGCCCTGGGAGAAGACTTTGATGCTGAAGTTAGAGCCGCGCTTAAGGAGATCAGCGAACCGTAGGGTTCTAGCAATGCCTGAATTTCGCGTCGGTCAAATCATCCCCTGCGCTACAAGAGCCAGGAGGTAAAGGCCATTATCATCGACCCCAATGGCCTGGGGCCGGATAAACTCTCCATCGGGATGGGGTTTTGTGGGAAGGATCGTCACATCGGCATCTCCCAAACCACACTGATCAGGAGGGTGATGCAAATCGAAGGGGAAAAGTATCTGAAACTCCCATCTGGCAGTACTTTCAGGGTGATGCAAATCGCCGCAGAAGACGGCAACGACTACCTGCTTTGAGAAGCATCTGACTGAGCCACCCTCGATCAAGATTGGGCTAAAAATCCAGGCGATTAGAGAAGCCTGCCTGCGATAGATTGATCTAATTCCTCGCTTGGTTCGCGGCTTCTGGCATCTACGCCCAGGCGCACACTCTTCTCATGCAGGCCTACACGCGAGAGGACAGACAGCGGGTTCAGACCTCGATCATGTCGCGGGAAGCCCGCCCGCGCTGAATGGAGCCGGGCGGTGCAGAAGAAAGTTCGCAAGTATTTCCCGATGGCATAGGGTCAGTAGATCACAAAGTTTCGTAGAGTCCTTGCCTATAGGGCGTTAGGCCAATTAACCTTCTATTCCGAGAGCCACGATGTACAAGCCTTGCAGTCGTTGAATAACGACTGCAGTTCTGTCGTATGTCGAGCAAAGGCATCAAGACAAGGGCTCAAACCCTCATGATTCCGTTGGTTTGTGATCTACTGAAGGTGCGTTGGCCCAACGCCGGTCTTTGACCATCGCCCAAAATCTCACCATTCACTCGATCACTTACACAACGACTTACACAACTAAACGAATCCTAATAACTTTGTTAACGTGGTTAACCTAACCGTGGCGATGGCCAGAGTATATTTTGTCTGTCCAAACTACTTCCACCTGGGAAATACCTTCGCCAAAACCAACCTGTTAGCCGATTAGAGAAAAGGGCTAATCTTCGGGAGACTGCTTTTCCTCGTCCTCTATCTCTTCAATAGCAATATTCAGTTCCAGCTCAAACTGTTCTACCGTAGGCAGGCTGCTCTGAATATCTGGGGGAAGTTCCCCCTGGGTTTGAAAGGTTGAAACGCCAATTGGCTGCTGGGTTCCTTGGAGCGCATACTCTACTATGGTTTTATCTTTGCTTCGGCAGAGAATGATGCCGATAGTGGGGGCATCGAGTTCGTTGCGCATGAGGTTATCGACCGCAGCAACGTAGAAGCTCATTTGGCCTGAGTGCTGCGGTTCAAACTCGCGCATTTTGAGATCTACCACCACATAGCAGTGGAGCTTGACGTGGTAGAAGAGGATGTCGAGTCGGTATTCCTTGCCACTGACGACGAGGGGATACTGACTGCCCAGAAATGAGAAGCCCATGCCGAGTTCGAGGAGAAAGTCGCGGATATGGTCCACGAGGCCCCGCTCCAAATCGCGCTCTTGAGCCTCTTCTGCCAGGGTGAGGAAGTCGAAGTTGTCGGGTAGGAGGGCATACGTCGCCGCATCCCTCCCCCCAAAGAACCGGACTTGACAGTTACCCATCATCCGGCTCAAGCCTTCGCCCATGTACATGTCTGTGATTGTGACAGGCTTTGTGAATCAG
>NZ_JAYGIH010000051.1:0-12247 GCF_034932455.1 Leptolyngbya sp. CCNP1308
GTTAGGCATCCTCAATGCGCTGGTCACCCAAGGTCAATCTTGGCGAAACGCGAAGGATACACTACCTGCTCAGACCGCTACGCCAGCCACAAGTGGTTGACAATCAAGATAATCGCTAAATCCCCCTACCCTGCGGGAAGCCGCAAGCGTCTATAAAAAGGAGGACTTTATAACCCCCCTTTTTAAGGGGGGCAGGGGGGATCAGCCGGTAACTAAAGCTACAGCGACTCACTTTTCAAACGCCCTCTTAGACGATGAAATGATTTGTCCTTAGCGCCCAGGGTTTTATTCAGAAACTTGGGCGCTAAGGACAGCTTTGCATCTGCATAGCTGTAGCCAGTCTGGTTGCGACATTTCCCAGATGAACGTTCACACGTTTCTGAGGGCTTCTGGATGTCCTGACCAAAGCGGCGATGGCTCTATTAGCGGTGCCGGTTACATCTCATCAATGGCTGGCATGACCTAGAGGCGGGCCAAACCGCGTTTGAGGGCAATGGTGACGGCCTGGGTGCGATCGCAGGCTCCCAACTTATCCAAAATATTGCGCACGTGAAACTTCACCGTACCCTCGGCTACGCAGAGAGCTTCGCTGATGTCGCGGTTGGTGTTGCCCTGCACCAGCAGTTGCAGCACCTCTAGCTCACGCTCGGTGAGTTCAGAGCTTTGGAAGCGATCGGCCAGCTTTTGGGCCACTTGGGACATGATGTATTTCTGCCCGCCGTGTACCTGGCGAATGGCGATAAATAGCTCTTCGCAGGGCACATCTTTGAGCAGGTAGCCCTTCGCCCCGGCCCGCAGGGCGCGGTAGATATCTTCATCGCCGTCGTAGGTGGTGAGAATGATAATGCGGGCCTCGGGCCACTGATCGCAAATGGTGGCTACGGCGTCGGCCCCCTCCAGGCCCGGCATCCGCAGATCCATCAAAATGACGTCGGGCTGGTGGGTGCGGGCCAGGGCGACGGCCTCTTGCCCATTGGCAGCCATGGCCACAACCCGAAGGTCGCTCTGGCGCTCTAGCAGGGCGGACAGCCCCTCCCGCAGGGCCGGATGGTCGTCGGCAATCATCACGCGAATTGTCGTGGCGGGCGGCTGACGGGTGGACATAGGTCTAGACTGCATCACCATGGGTCTGGCTCCGGCTGATCGACAGCACCACGCAAATTTGGGTGCCCTGGTTGTGGTCACTGCAAATGGTCAAATTTCCGCCAATGCGCTCGGCCCGCTGCTGCATGCTGATCAAGCCAAACCCGCGCAGGGCCGTAGATTTGGTCAGAATGAACCCCACCCCGTCATCCCCCACCATCAGGCGCAGGCGATCGCTCTGGTAGGTGAGCTGCACCGCAAGGGTGCGGGCTTGGGCATGCTTGCAACTGTTGGTAATTGCCTCCTGGGCAATGC
This sequence comes from Leptolyngbya sp. CCNP1308, assembly GCF_034932455.1. NCBI lineage: Bacteria > Bacillati > Cyanobacteriota > Cyanophyceae > Leptolyngbyales > Leptolyngbyaceae > Leptolyngbya > Leptolyngbya sp. CCNP1308. The sequence continues at coordinate 1,399 of NZ_JAYGIH010000051.1, forward strand.
GAAACAGCTCTAGCTCGATGTCGTCGGCCAGGGCTACGGGCTGCCCCTCCAGGCGAAACTCGCTGGTCAGCGGGGTGCCCTCGGTCATCTGCTGGAGTGCGTCGGCCAGGGCCATCGACAGCGATCGCCCCATCAGAGCCGGGGGCCGCAGCGCCTGCACCGAATGGCGAGCATTGGCCAACCCTTCCCGGGCCAGATCGCAGGCGCGATCGATATTGGCCCTGGCCCCGGCCCCGCCCCCCTCGTCGAGGGTCAGCGCCGCCGCCTGGAGCCGCATGAGAATGCTGGTAAAAGTCTGAGCCAGGGTGTCGTGGATGTCGCGGGCCAGGCGGTTGCGCTCTTCCATGATGGCGGCAGTCTGGGCCACCTCCGCCAGGCGAGTCAGTTCTAGGGCCAGCACCGCCTGGTTAGCTAGCGCAAAGGCCAGCTCGGCCTCTTCGGGTTTAAACACCCGGCGGTGCCGAAAGCGCATGACCAAAATGCCTCGCAGGTCATCCCCCAAAAACAGCGGAATCTTCAGCGCCGCCTGAATACCCCGTCGCCGAAAGTAGTCGCGAAAATGTTCGTACACGGGTTCCGTGGCAAACTGCTCGGCATAGTCGCTGATGATCTCGCGCTTGCGCAGCCGGGCCAGCACATGCTGGTTCTGAATTTTGCGGGCGGTGGCCAGGGATGCACCGGGGTGGCCAATGCTCTCTTCATGCTTGATCTGACCGTCTTCGTAGGAGACAAACAGGCGAAACAGACCGTTTTCGTAGCGCCAAATGCCCGCTTCAGTGGCCATAAAGCGATCGCTGCACACCGTCAGCAAATGGCCCAAAAATTTCTCTAGATTGGGTTCATCGGCCAGCTTGCTCAACGACGCCTGCAACACCTGGTTGGCCTGGGCCAAATCCAGCGTCGGCTCTTGGGGGTGAGCCTCGGGAACACCAAAGTCAAAGGGGTTATGCAAGATTCTAACGGCTCTCAAAAAGCTGGCGCTTAGCATAAAAGTTTAAACGGTCGTGTGGGTTTCACTAGGTGATGTATCGCACGTTTTAAGGCGGGCTTTGGGTTAAGTAAAATGCACCGACCCGTGCCGTTGCATATAAAGTTCATCACCTGAGGGAAAGGACGTTTATGGCGGGATCTGATCCCCCCAATCCTTTGCGATCAAAGATCCCCTCGGCACCCCCCTTTTCAAGGGGGGCAGGGGGGATCCTCTAGGGCATCTCACAGGTCTAGAAATTTCTAACCTATAGGGCCAAAAACTTGAGAACTTCACGTCATCTGCCTCCTGATCAACTGACTAAACAATCCCGGCTGACTTGCCAGTTCCTCAAAGCTGCCCTGCTGTACCAGGCGACCCACCTCCAGCACGTAAATGCGATCGGCGTGGCGAATGGTGCTGAGGCGGTGGGCGATCACCACCCGCGTCACCTTCAAGCGATTCAGGCTCTCGGTGACGATCGCCTGCGTCCGGTTATCCAACGCGCTCGTTGCCTCATCCATCAGCATGATTTTGGGCTTCACCGCTAGGGCACGGGCGATCAGTAGGCGCTGGCGCTGGCCCCCCGACAGGTTGCTGCCCCCTTCGCTCACCACCGTGTGCATTTGCATCGGCATGGCGCGTAGGTCGGCGGCGAGGCCCGCCTTTTCAGCAGCATCCCAGGCGTCATCCAGGGAAATCAGCGCTCCCCCCGCCAGGTTTTCAAAGATCGACCCGGCGCTGAGGCGGCTGGTTTGCAGCACCACTCCGCACTGGCGGCGCACCGCCACCACATCCAGCCCCGACAGCGCCTGCCCGTCGTAGTAAACGGTTCCCGCTTGGGGCACATCAAACCCCAGCAGCAGGCGCATGGCGGTGGATTTTCCCGAGCCAGACGGCCCCACTAAGGCGATGAATTCCCCCGGCTTCGCCTCAAAACTCACGTCATCGAGAATCACCGGCCCCTCGTCGCTGTAGCGAAAGGTGACCCGATCCATCGACAGCGCCCCCGAGAGCTGGCCGGGGTCGGCCTTGGTCAAATTCACCTCGGGTTCGGCCTGCAGAATGGGGCTGGCCCGCTGCCACAGGGGCACGATGTCGAGCAAATCGACCAGAGTATCGCTGAGGCTAGTGGCCCCGGCAATGAAGGTGCCAAAGGCGACGGAAAAGGCGAGAAACGTACCTGTAGATAGGTCGGCATCACCGTTCAGCATGAGACTGGCCAGCCAAAACAGCGCCACGGTGGTCACAATCGGCAGCACCGTGTTGAACACCGCCACGGCATCCTCAAGCTGCTGGGTGCTGAGGGTGAGGCGCAGCTGCTGGCCGTAGCGCTGGCCCCAGGCGGCAAAGGCCCGCTCCTCGGCCCCGGCCATGCGCAGCTTGGCAATGCCGTTGATCAGCTGCACCACCAGACCGTAGAGCTGACCCTGAATTTCCAGCAAAGGCCGGTAGCGACGCACCAGCACCAGACCAGAGGCCACGGTAACGACCATGACTATCAGTCCGACGATGATAGCTACGCCCGCCAGCAAAGGGCTGTAGTAGATCAGCAAGCCCAGGTTCAGCAGTGAAAAGATGCCCGCAAACAGCCCTTGCAGCGCCGAACCGCTCAGCTTGCGGCGAATCGCAGAAATGCTCGACACCCGCGAGGCCAGGTCGCCCGTAGGGTATTGGCGAAAGAAGCTGGTCTTGAGCGTCAGCAGCCGATCCCACACGGCGGCTTGTAGATGGGCATCGGCTCCGGTTTCGACCCGCAGGGTGGCGATCGCCTGCGCTAACTGAAAGCCCGCTGCCCCAAAGGCCGCCGCCAGCAGACCCAACCCAATTTGCCAGAGCAGGGCGCGATCGCCGTAGGGCACCACCGTATCCACCAGCACCGCCGTCGCCTGGGGCACCACCATGCCAATCAGCGTCGCCGCCACCCCAGTAAGGCCAATCATCAGCCAGTCGCGCCCCTGACCGCGAAAGGCAAACCGCAGCAGCGACAGGGCGTTGAGGTCGCCGGTGGGCAGGGGGCGGTAAAAGACGAAGGCGACAGGGTCGAGGTGGGCGGCGAGAGTCGGGGTGAGGGGGAGGTGATGGGGTGGTGGGGTTGGGGAGGTGGGAAGTTTTGAATTTTGAGTTTTGAATTTTGAATTTTGAAGGGGGGGGGAGGGAGAAAGTCCACCGGGCGCGTAAATTTCGTACCGGGGGCCGGGGGTGGGCAGCAGGGCCACGGGCGATCGCCCCTCCTTGGTATACGCCACCAGCGGGCCGCAATCCTGCCGCCACCATTCACCCCGCAGCAGCACCCGACGCAGGCGCAGTTGGGAAGCGCGGGCGATCGCCTCCAGCGGCTCCTTATTCCGCGCCGCATTTTCCGACGGGGCGGCGGGTTGAATGGTCACCCCCAGGGCCTTACCGACGGCTCCGGCCACCGCCAGCAAAGGGGATTCTGTCGAGTCAATGCGATCGCCCTCCAAGACACCCGCCAGGCTGTGAACCACGTTCTCGGTCACAATCTGATTGAGCTGCTGGCGCTGCTGAAACCGCTTCAGGCCCAGACGCTGATTGCGGGCGTCGATCTGCTCCAGGGTGCTAAAGCAGTATCGGTGGAGCTGGGCAATGCCCCGAATCAGCACCTTGCGAGATTTGACCTCGGCGGTGGGTCGGGCAAAAAACTCAATATGATCCTGAGCCTGCATATAGGTGCCCCGGCCCAGGGGAAAGCAACCCAGCTCAGCGGTGAGCGGAAAGGCGGGGTTGCCCATCCAGGTGGCGGTACCCTCCTGCATACGAATCCACAGCACCTGGGTATCCGGGCGGCAGATCTGGCCACGGGTAAGCGAGATGTAGTGAATTTCTGGCACCTGCCCAGTTTGAGCTGGTTTTGGAAAGCCGTCGATGGTACCCCAGTGGTGAATCCAAGGGTCGATCAGGTCTTTGAGCAGGGAGGTGGGGCAGTCGGTGGCGTCGATTTCGCTCAGAGCCAGGGCAGCAATTTCAGCAGGTTCCACGGCAACGGCCATCAGGCCCAGGTGGGTGACCGGGCAGGGGTCGGCAGCAAAAAGCGCTTCCCCAGGGCCAGCGGTGAAGAGAAAGCGCCTTTCGCCGCTGGGCTGGCCGTTGGCGAAAGGCACCGCGAAGACCGCGACCCGGCCCGATTTCACCTGCCAGAGCTGAGTCAGGTCAGTCAGCAGCAGCGGCTGATTGGCGGTTATTGTGCGGTGAGTAGCGGCAAGGGTTTTAGAAAGCATAGGTAATGGAATGATGGCGGGGCAGGGTGGTGGGCAGTGCCCACCCTACGGGGTTGTATTTTGAGAGCTTAAATTGCCTTGCCCAGGGTTTTAAAATCCAAAATCCATGTCACCCTCCCTCGCTCTGAATTAGCTTTCTATACAGCCCCCCTTCCTCCCACAGCGCCTCGTGGGTACCGCGCTGCACGACTTCGCCCTGGTCAAACACCAAAATTTCGTCGCAGTCGCGGATGGTGCTGAGGCGGTGGGCGACGATGATGCAGGTGCAGCCCCGCCGCCGCAGATTCTGGTCAATGATTTGCTCGGTCTCGGTATCGAGAGCGCTGGTGGCTTCATCCAAGATCAAAATTGAGGGATTGCCGACCAGAGCGCGGGCGATTTCGAGCCGCTGGCGCTGCCCACCGCTGAGGTTGGCGGCCCCTTCTAACAGAGATGCCCCGTAGCCGTAGGGCAGCGCCAAAATCGCCTCTTCGATCGCGGCATCCTGAGCCGCCCGGCGCAGCTCAACCTCGGGAATGGTGGTATCCCATAGGGTGAGGTTGTCGCGAATGGTGCCTGCAAAAATGAGAATATCCTGCTCCACTACGGCGATGGAGTTGGTCAGCACCGCACGGGGAATTTGGGCACGGGGCACGCCATCGAGGTAGATGGTTCCGGCACGAGGTTCGTACAGTCCGGCAATCACCTTGGCGACGGTTGACTTCCCTGAACCACTACCGCCCACTAGTGCCACTCGCTGACCCGGCTGAATCGACAGACTCAAGCCCTCAATCAGCGGCGGTTCGAGGGGATGGTAGCCAAAGGCGAGGTCGTGGAGGGTGATGGAGCCGCTGAGGCGGTGGGGATGGGAAGGTGAAGAGGGTTTTGAATTTTGAATTTTGAATTTTGAACTTTGGATTGGGGTTTCTGTATGGCTTACTTCTTCGTCATCTCTCCATCCCCTCATCTCCTCATCATTGAGAAGCTGCTGATCCACAGAGTTATTCAGCACATCATCCAGCCTTGTCAAATTCCCTTGCAGGGTTTGCAATGTGCTGGCGAAGCGCACCAGGTTGTTGACCGGGCGCTGGAAGCTGACCATGAGCAGCTGAAAGGCGACGAGCATGCCGATGGTGAGGTCACCGTTGATGACGCGCCAGCCGCCGACTACCAGCAGAGCCAGGTTGGCCAGGGCAGAGAGCAAGCTGGGCAAAATGCCGAGGATTTGGTTGGTGAGGCCGAGGTCTTGCTGGGCGTTGATCGATTTGGCGTAGTAGCCTGCCCAGCGGGCGAAGAAGTCAGATTCTAAACCGGAGGCTTTGAGGGTTTCCATGGTTTGCAGACCGGCGATCGCCACCCCCGCCGCCTTCCCCGTTTCTTGGGACAATCGCAGGTTGGCATTCACCCGCTCGCGAGCAATCCACTGCAAGGTGGCGACGTTGATGGCGGCGAACCCAACGGCGATCGCCGTCAGCAGCACATCGTACTGGGCCATCGCCAGGGCGTAGAACAGCACCAGGGCGAGGCTGATCAGGGTGCTGGTGAGCCGCCCCGAGAGTACCGTGGCGACCTCATCGTTGAGGCGAATGCGGCTGGCGATTTCGCCGGCAAACCGCTGGGCATAGAAGCCCACGGGCAGGCGCAGCACATGCCAGACAAAGCGGCTGGTGGTGCCGACGGCGAGCTTGATCTGGAGCGATCGCAAATACCTGAGCTGCAACGCCGTCAGCCACCCCTGCACCACCGCCGTCAGCAACAGCCCTATTAATAGGTAGGGCAACCAGTCAAACCGTCCCTCCAGGAGCACAGAATCGACAAAAATGCGGCTGAGGGCGGGCAGCACTAAGGCGGGCAGCACGAGGAACAATCCTGCGATTAAAGCCAGCAGCAGGATGCCCCAGGAGCGGTGCAGCCGCTGCCAGAGCGATCGCGCCATATTCGGCCTTTTCCCGCCCTTTTGAAACCCTGGCCCTGGGGCAAAGGTAAGGGCAATGCCGGTATAGCCCTCGTCAAACTCCGTCAGGGTAATATGGCGGGGGCCAGAAGCCGGGTCGTTGAGGTAAACCCAGCGAGCGTCGCGTCCCTCCACCACCAGAAAGTGGTTGAAGTGCCAGAACACAATGAAGGGCGGCTCTAGTTCCAGTACGCGCTCCAGACTTTTCTTAAAGCCCTTGGCCTCCACACCATAGCTGCGGGCCGCCTTGAGTAGGCTGGCGGCGGTCACCCCATCCCGCGACACGCCACAGACCTGACGCAGCTCGGCCAGAGGCACAATTTTGCCGTAATAGCCCAGCACCTTGCCCAAGGCCGCCGCACCGCATTCCACCGCCTCCATTTGCAGCACGGTGGGGGTTTTGACCCGTCCAGAGCGGGGTTTGGTGGGGGGGATGAGGAAAACCATGATTAAAGGCGACTGGGCAGTGGGTAACAGGGATTGAACGCGTGAGCGTTTGAACGTGCCAACGTTCAAACGTTTAATCTCGGTCTAGAAACGGCAGCACAAACACAATCGGCGGCTTTTGGGCCAGGGTGATGCGCCCCTCTACCGCCACCCCCGGCACAATGGTGTTGGGCGGCATCGCCTGGTCCATGGGGGTCAGGTGGGCCAATACTTCTAGCCCTCCGGCGTAGGGGTCTTCGCCGTTGCGCGCCTGGCTGAGGGTGAGGGGTTCCGGCTCAACGACCTGGATGACCTCGGCAGGTACCCCCGGCTCGTTGTAGACCACCAGGGTTTCGGGCATCAGCACCACCTCCATGCCCGCGCGGAGCTGCCCTCGGTAGCGGTTGTCGAACAGCAAAATCGCCACCAGTTGAGGGGAATCATCCTCTTGCACCAGCAGCCCCCTGCCGTGGGTGGTGACGGGCACTCGCCCAAAGACGCTCCACAGCAAACCCAGGCCCAGCAGCAGGCCCAAGGTGCCCAGGGGTAGCCAGGTCTTGAGCGTCACCAGTTTCATCAACTCGTCCAGCCGTTCGGGAGACGACAGCCGTTCGAGGGATTCTGGGCGAAATAAGCTCTGGGCGTTGCGCTCAGCCACGGTGGTTTACCCCCAGTTGAGCCAGCATCCAGCCAAACTTTTTGGCCCCTTCTGAAACCTGGTGCAGGTCGTCCATATCCAGTTCTTCATCATCCATGGCCATGCTGGGCCGGTTTTTGGCCATGCCATCAGGTTCGACCATCCGCATGCTGACAGTCTGCAACTGCTCCATAAGCTGCATGGCGATCACCCGGTAAAAGCGAGAGGCAAAGCTGTCGTCGACTTGGAGCTTGGTAATCAGAGTCTGGCGGGGCACAGCAAAGACTAAGGCTGCGGTGAGCGATCGCACCATCACCGGCAGCGGACGAAAATCCAGAAACGAAACAATTCCCGGCATGCTGCCCTGGGTGAGAGTGGCAAAATCTGACGGATAGTGGGTGGTCGCATCTAGACCCAAAAAGCACCGGACCAGGGGGTTAAAAGTACCCTGGATAGCCGACATCGCTAGCTGGCCATCAAGCAAAATGTAGAGCGACTCTACCGGACGGGCCGCCCGGATCAGCACCCGACCCGCCGGAACAGTTTCGGTTTGGCCAAAGGCGGTGAGCCAATCCACATCGCTGTCGCGCAGTTCGCCAAACACCGTCAGCACATCATTGCTAGCGCGACGGTCAAAGACTGGTTTAGTAGTAGAGCCATTGCCCCCAAACTGAATGCGATCGGGCTGCTCAAACAGGCGGCGCAGGCGGTTAGAAAGCAGGAGGGCGATCGCATGGTAGAAATGGGCCGCAAAGGCCACATCCTCGGCTAACTTGGCCTGAACCTGGGTCATAGGCAGCGATAAAAACAGCGCTGACGTCAGCGCTGTGACTGTCGTCAGGCTTGGCCGATCGAGCAAGGGGCTAAAGCCAATCATCTCCCCTGGCCCTAGGTCATCAAGCAGTACCACCTCATCCACAGCCCTCTGCGGGTCAGCAAAACTCTCGCCCAGGCTACCCTCAATGACAATAGAGAGGCGATCGGGGTCGATGTAGGGCTGCAATAAGCGATCGCCTGCTGCCAACCGCTGATGGTCACCGCAGGCAATCATCCAGTCTAAATCGGCGTTACTCAATACTCGCAAAAGGGTATCTATCATTGACCTAATCAAGGCAGCAAAACCATCCTAGATTCTTGCTACCAATAAATCATTGGTTTACAAAAATAAAAGATTTTATCCAACAGTTTTGGAGTCAGATTTGGCAAGCCTAATACCTAGAATTTGTTTCTTTATTTAAGGAATATGAGAAGAGAATAAGAGATTTATAAATAAGCTAGATCAAGGCCTTAGAAAAAGCTTTTGCCACACAGAAGCTAGCTTTCCATCTGAATTTAATATCGATCGCTATTCAATACAAAGTCATAATTCAATTTCCGATCTATATACAGCAGACTCTTGAAAAAATTGGTCTTACTGAGTTAAAGCATAAATATAGTAGGGGAAAGCGGCCATTTGCCCCTACCAGTGGTATTAGACGTTTGATTTATATTTGCGTTCAGAAGCCCCAAAATTCTCCATTTGGCCTATTTCTCAGGGAAGCTTAAGGATGGCCCTAGAGCAAGCACAGATTTTTTCAGGCAGACAAATCTCAATGCCGAGCTTTAGGATGTAGTTGCAAGTCAAGCAAAAGGACTTTCCCAATGATTGAAGATACCTCTAAAGCCGCAACTATTGAAGGTGAAGCTCTGTCTGATGACGAATTGAAAGAAGTTTCAGGCGGCGTAGATTTCGAGCAACTTCGCCGTGACAATCTGGACAAAGATGCTTCTCGCCTAGACGAAATTCGTCGAGAAAATCTAGAGAAGGACTAGGTTAAACGCCACGCTGATGACTAACTCCCTATAAGTTTGTCATCAGCCCAGCACTTAGATTAAGTCCTTGTTCTCTGGAGCAAGGGCTTTTTTGTAGTCGCTGCCCATCCTTTTACCCTATCGTTTTGGTAAATAGGTTTATCGGCCACCGTTCCCTGGGTGCTTCAGCCCCAAAAGCAATGCCTCCAATACATTACCTCAGCCGCAAGGATGCCCTATGACCAACCGATATTCATTTGTTGGTAGCGACCAAGGGCCGTGGCAAGTGACCGACATGCGAACTATTTTTGGAGAGAGCTTAGCCCCCGCTAGGCGGGTAAGTGTCGTCAACAATGTCGTGGCAGAACTGCCGGCCAATAGCGTCTGGATGCTGCAAAGCGTCGTCAGTAACATTCGCTACTCTAAACGCGATGAATTAACAATGCTGAGGGCCGTACAGCCGGCCCTAAATCGGTCAGAGGCCCTTTGTGCGGTGTTGATTCCCATCAAAAAAACAGCCCAGTGGTGGGATTTGGCCCAGGATGAACGCCGCGCCATTTTTGAGGAACAGTCTCACCACACCGCCGTAGGCATGGAATATCTACCTGAGGTGGCCCGACGACTGCACCACTGTCGCGACCTGGGTGAACCCTTCGACTTTCTCACCTGGTTTGAGTTTGCCCCAGAGCATGCCCAGGCGTTCAAAGATCTGTTGCAACGTATGAGGGCTAGCAAAGAGTGGGACTATGTAGAACGCGAAGTCGAGGTGTGGCTCCATAGAGCACCAGAACAGGGTTTGTAATGTTAATTGTGTTAGATAAATTACTGAAATGAGGCTAGTGTCCTGAGCCCGCAGCACATAGCCTACCCCGCACACCGTTTGAATCAGACGCGGTTCTCCCTCGGCTTCCAGCTTCAGCCGCAGGTAGCGAGATGTTGAGGTAATGGCACATAGTCACTCACGTTCTACTTGACCCGCGACACCTAGGCCGCACCAGATCAGCCTGGCTGGTGGTGGTGTACAAGGTCACCGCCCGCTTGGCTCTAGAAATCGCCACATAAAACGCTTCTCGATTCGTCGTTTGGTAAAGGGATTCACGTCCTCATCGTCAGATAGCCCCTTAGGAGCCTTTTCCCTTTTTGGAGACTGTGGCTATCGTCCGAATATTCCCCCAAAAATTCCCCCAGTTTTCTCCAATCCACCCCCCAAACTCGCCTAAAGATGTCCAAAAAGGGACCATGCGAAAATGAAAGTCTCCAAAGCAATAGCCCCGAGCCGTTTAGATTCAGGGCTTTTCGCTTGATTTAGTTGAATGCCAGGCGGCAGGCTTGAGCCGCCGACACGAGGTTTTTCAGCCCTTTAAGGGCAAATTTGAGGAAATATAACAGGTATCGACCTTCGCCGCGTTGCAGATGGCGGGGATATCCCCGACGATATGCCCTCTAAATTAGAGAATGTTCTGTTTTTCTTGGGGGGCAAATACAACCAGATTTATGGTGCTGCAACCTACTCAGAACTTCAGGCATCTGCCGTCGATAATGGTCAACGATCTATAGCGTCTGCTGATGTAGTTCAGACTCCGGCAGGGCCTAGGGGCATTATTCGCGCGTCCATGCCCATAGCCACAAATTGGGCCGAAGAAGGCCCTGCCTATACCAGTATTCAGCCCCAATCTGCGGCGCTACTTCCCTAATGGTTTATGCAACCGCTGGTGGGGAAGCCGTTCTTAGCTCGACTTTATCCAATCAGGCGGCATGGCAAAGTAGCTCGGTCCAGGTGTCGAAGATAGGGCGAGGGACTTTAACGTACTCAAGGTCATCTCGTGATGTCTGAAAAAGCCGGGAAGCCCACAAAT
>NZ_JAYGIH010000052.1:0-9798 GCF_034932455.1 Leptolyngbya sp. CCNP1308
GGCTGCATCGCTTCGGTCAGCAGACCTTGCTAGGGATGTACCGTTGGCTCGTCCTATCGCTGGTCGCCTTTATCCTGGCCCATTGGGGCTACCTCTCACTAGAAACCGAGGCGCTACCAGATTGGGCGGAAGCCGCCGCTGTTGTAATGGAAGCCGCACTGGCCGATGTGCTGGTTTACCTGCTGCTGGCAGACATCGAGCGAAAACGTCCCTTACTACAGCAGCAGGGGTTTGAAGTTCAGATTACCAGGTGCAAGATGTGAGCAGAGCGACATTTGGCGAAACGTGGCCCAGAGGTCGAGGGGAATAATTAGGCAGCGGTCTTTTGCTCTTGTCCCCGGCACCGCCACAGTCCGACTGACCACCTGGTTGTAGGCTTGGGGCTTCTCAAAGATGCTCCAATGGCCAGGGCCAGCATAGCGAATGGGCATCTCGATAGTTTTGGTGACAGCGGCGATCGCCTGCTGGTAGGTGTCAATCAGCGACTGGGGATAGCGCTGGTGCTTTCGAGGGGAGCGAAGCTCATTGATTAGTAAGAAACCATCGGCAGGGTTCTTCAACCCTCCAATCACCTGCTCCCACTGCCGCCTGAGTTCGGTTAGCGCTGGCCTGAAAGCCATGTCGTTGATGATCTGCCCCTGGCGCTGTGCCCGCTGCCCCTGTTGGATGGGGTCGTTGGAGTCTACGAAGGGCCAGTAGTAGGCGATCCAAAACTCGGCCAGTAGCTTGAGGGGTACCGCGACATCGCTCTGGTAGGTTCTCAGGTCGGGGTAGGTTAGCACCACATCGTTAATGGCCCGCAGCAGCGCGATCTTGTAGCTCGTTACTTTCGTATCGTGCTTGAGGATGGTGCTGATGACTTTATCTGAGGCGATGAGCGTCATCGGTCTTTCCTGGCCTTTACCAGCCAAACCCCTCTCTCCTGCTGGTGGCCACCAACCTCAGCGGTGACAGGCATGGACTCTGGGTATCTGCCGTGAGCGATTCTAAAGTCTTGAGGTTGGCCCACTTCAGCACTCCAGCCATAGCCCTTCAGAAGCTGCTGGGGCTCGTCGCAGCCAAATTGCCAATGGCGTACCACTCTCCCCCGGTCGGCGTTCTTAGCGCTCTGGGCTGCCAATATCGAACCACTTTTTACCGCATCCATACCCAGCACACTACCAGGGCTGCTCAACGCTGTAACAGTCCTCAGTAGAGAGTGGGCCGAAGGTTCTGGCAGATACATAAGAACGCCTTCAAGGATCCAGATAGTAGGTTTCTCTTGCCTCAAACCTGCCTCTAGTAGTCGAGCGATCCAACCTGTTTGAAAATTTTCCAAGTCACTTGCAATCAAGTGGTGGCGACAGTTTGGCTTAATCTTCCCTAGGGCATTGGCCTTGTAGTCTAGAACCCTTGGCAAATCGACTTCATAAAGCCTAGTAGCGGCTGGCCAGGGCAACCGATAGGCTCGGGTATCGAGTCCTGAGCCCAATATGACGACTTGAGGTTCAGACAGCCGGGGCAGAGTGGCCAGCAGCAGGTCGTCCAAGAACCGGGTCCGAATGGCGATGTAGCGGGTGCGCTTGGCGATGACATCTTCTAGCGATCGCCCCTGCCGTTCGGCTACCTGCCGCCACTTAGATAGCAGATGTTCGACCTCATTACCCGCCAAAGCCGCAGCATAAGGGTCATTGAACAGTGGAACTGGGAGGGACTGCTCAATGGCCCGCTTAGCTGCCACAATCTGGGCGGTGTAAGAAATTAGATCCGTAGATGGTGAGGACACGGCAGCTATTCTACAGTTTGTCCTATTATCTTGTAGGACTGTCTCTTGGGACTGCTCTGGGTTCTTAGAGCTATCGCCTATTGAACTCAACTTGACCTACATAGGCAAACTCTCCATACTGCTCATCACATTGAACAGGCTAACCTCATAGGCTCCAGGGCCAGGCAGAGGGCAAGTTATCTGGGGGCCTTGAGTGGCACTTTCTAGACAATGCTCAGCTTGGCTAGAGCCTTTAAGAGAGTAACTATGCAGCAACCAGCGTTGGTTAGGATTCTGGAGCTGAATTACCGCTGTTTGATTGGTGTCTGTCTGCGATCGCATCGAGGCCACCAGCTGCATCGTTGTGGCCCACCGCCTCAGCACAATTCGCAATGTCGACCGCATCTATGTGGTCGAAAAAGGCCGAGTGGTGCAGCAGGGAAGTTTTGAGGAACTGGCCGACCAGGCGGGGTTGTTTAGCCAGTTGATCAAGCGACAGCAAGTGTAGTACTGATGGCGGTGCTTAGTATCTTCTTTCCCGTACACTTAACCAGTACACGCTGAGAGAGAAACCATGGGTGTGCTGCTATCTTCTCGTTTACCGCTAGCGGCTGTAGCTGGGCTTCTAGTTAGCTCTCCTGCTTGGGCGCAAAGCGCGATCGTGCCTGACAGTACCCTTGGGGCAGAAAGCTCTCAAGTGATCCAGATCAACGGGCTGCCGGTTGAGGCGATTCTGGGTGGAGCAATCCGCGATCAGAACCTATTTCACAGTTTTGAGGAGTTCAATATTGATACGGGTCAGGGAGCCTATTTTATTGCGCCTTCCGAGGCGATCGCCAATATCTTCGCCCGCGTTACCGGCGACAGTCCATCCAACATCTTTGGTGTTTTGGGCACCGCGTCTGCAAATGGAGGCGTAACTGAAGCCAATCTATTCTTTATCAATCCCAACGGTATTCTATTTAGCGAAACCGGCAGCCTGGACGTTGGCGGTTCCTTTACCGCTACAACCGCTGATAGTGTGCTGTTTGGCGATCGCGGTAGTTTTAGCGCCACCACCCCGGAGCTACCTTCGTCTTTGTTAACAATTGATCCATCGGCTTATTTTTTCAGCCCAGCGTCTTCGGGTGACATCACAAGTCGGTCAGCCGTCCTAGATCCGTTTTTTGGTGTATTTAGAGGGCTCTGGGTACCTATAGGTGAAACGCTAACGCTACTAGGTGGCAGCGTCACTGTGGATGGAAGAAACGTTGTCGCTGGTTTGCGAGCATTCGGTGGTCGCATCAATATTGGAGCTGCATCAGGAACAGGAAATGTTGAGATCAATCTAGACGGTGGACTGAGTTTTGACTCAAGTTTGAATCGTCAAGCTCTTGCTTTGTTAGACACCGCTATTGTCGATGTAACGCTAGACAGGGGAGGCTATATAGATATTTCAGCTCGAAATATTTTATTTGAAAACAACAGCGGCTTGTACGCCGGAATTCGTCAGAACTTCGGGTTTGAGGGAGCTCAAGCAGGGAATATTGATATTTCCGCAACAGGAGATCTTAGGCTTGTTTCTGGCAGCTTTGTGGAAAATGATGTTAACAGAAACGGCACTGGCAACAGCGGAAACCTTTCCATAACCGCGCGATCCATCGAGATCGGCAGTCCAGGCTATCTAAGCTCTAGCACATTTGGCAATGGCAATTCTGGGAATGTTGAAATTTCAGTTAATGATGACATTACCCTGCGTGGTGACAACACGACTATAGTCAGTTTTGTTGCAAATACTGCTCGGGGAAACGGTGGTTCTCTAAATGTACGTGCAGACACTATCAATATACTGGGTGGACAAATAAGTTCTGGTATTCTTGGTACAGGAAACTCTGGCCAGATAAGCATTAAAGCAAGAGATATTCTGATTGACTCTAACGGAAGTTTTCTATCAGAAGGGATCTCCAGCGGTATTGGCTCCAGCGGAAGGGGAATAGGTGGTGGAGTCTTGATCGACACTGAGAACTTGAACCTGATTAACGGTGCCAGTATCTTTACCGGAGTCACAGGTATTGGTATTGCTAGCGATATTACCATTCGAGCCCAAAATATCACTTTGTCTGGTCAAGCCTCCGAGTTTGCATTTTCAGGGGCTAGTATTTCTAGCCGTTTAGGAGCGCCATTTTCCTTTGGAGGCGGTCAGCTTGAGGGCGGTGTGGGACAAGCAGGCAATATTGATATTCGTACTAACACCTTAAAGCTGACCGATGACGCCGCTATCGAGGCTTTCTCAGCAGGATTCGGAGACGCAGGCAATGTCGATATTGAAGCTGACCAAATTCTGTTTAGTGATAGCAGCTCTATTTTTGTGAATACGGTTTTTGAGGGGAATGCTGGAGATATTAATGTTAAAACCAATATACTTTCGCTGCGAGACGGCGCTCAATTTCTGGCCTTTTCAGAAGGAGAAGGAAGAGCAGGTAATATTACAATTACCGCTCAGAATCTAGTCGAGCTATTTGGATATAGCTTGGACACGGGCACTCCTAGTGCGCTTTTCACTGATAATGAATCTCGCTCCGTTGGCGCTGGGGGAGATATTACGATTACTACAAACCGTTTTCGTGTGTCAGATGGCGCGATCGTTGATGCCAGCACTCGAAACCTAGCAGCCGGGGGCAACATTATTATCGACACTAATATATTTGAAGCGACTAACGGAGGTCAGATTCAGACCGTCAGCTTAGGAGATGGAGCCGCTGGCACAATCACCGTCAACGCGGCAGAACGAATTCGGATTGAGGGTCAAGATCCAACCTTTGCGACTCGTCAAGTCGAGTTTGGGATAAGACGAATTGGTCTAGTTACTGTTAGTGATGGTAGTAGTGGCTTGTTTGCGCTTTCAGAGGGAAATGGCAGGGCAGGAGATATTGTTGCAGCAGCACCGATCATTGAGCTAGACAACTTTGGGAAAATCAGCGCCGAGTCGGCATCAGGAGACGGAGGCAACATCAGCGTGATTAGCGGTGATTTGCTGCTACTGCGTCGCGGCAGCAGCATTTCCACCAGCGCGGGCACAGCCCAAGCCGGGGGTGACGGTGGCAATATTACAATTAACGCCGCCAACGGGTTTGTGATTGCTGTTCCTCAAGAGAATAGTGATGTCAGCGCCAACGCATTCGCAGGACGAGGGGGACAGGTCAATATCACAACCCGTGGCCTGTTTGGGTTAGAATTCCGTTCACAACAGACACCGTTGAGTGATATTACCGCTAGTTCTCAGTTTGGCATTGCTGGGAATGCAGTCATTAACTCTCCAGACACCAGTTTTCTGCAAAACGGTCTTACGTCTCTGCCCGAAAACATTGTTGATACCAGTCAGCTTGTCAGCGGCAGCTGCATTGCGCGTACCGAAGGAAGGGGTAGCTTTGTTGTTACCGGGCGCGACGGCTTACCTAACCGTCCGGAAGACGCGCCCATCTCGGCTTACCCAACCAGTGCTGTTCGCAGTGGCGAGACGGCGGCGCTGGTTACTCCAATTTGGCAAGCTGGAGATCCTGTCATAGAGCCTGAAGGGGTCTACCGGCTTGCCAACGGACGGTTGGTGCTGAGTCACGAGTGCCGTTGACTCAGTAGTAAAGGCTAAAAAGACCGCTGGTAGGGATATTCTCTAGCAGCTCGCGATCGCTTTCTAATGGTTTAAAATCTTGCATCAGCTGCTGAGCCTGCTGGTAGTAGCCCAACGCCGTTGTGATCTGCTGTAAGTCTTTATAAACCCGCCCTAGCTCGTTGAGAATGTTGGCTGTTTGGGCCGTGTCTAAGACGATGGCTAAGGGTTAGGGCAGCTTAGTAGTGAGCGATCGCTAGGTCAAGATGGCCTATGGCGGCACAAATAAATCTGCTGGTAATGCTAAGAATGAAGCCTGATGCCGCAGCGCCTCTAGGTTTCCCGGTTTCCTATATATCCTATAGGACCGTTTTGGAGGACAGTCTTTTTGATTCACGGCTTACCGTTTGCCAAGCCTTTACAGTCGGAATCTCCCCCCAATGGGTCGTGTATCTCTGCGAGAAATACTCTGACCGCATGGCCCAGCTAGGCTTCAGGCCCATCGCCCCAAACTTCACGGCGTCAGGGCTGATCTTGCGGTTGAGGCTATCCATCGTTGCCATCAGGCGATCGCGCTTCTCCGTATCCACCGGAGTGGCAAACAAGCTGCCCTGCACCTCGCCTGCCGGGTTTAGCTCAGTGGCAATGACCTTAGCCTTCAGGTACTCATAGCCTGGCGTAAAGGCGGCTTCCGCTAGCCTCATAGCCTCGTGGATAAGCACAGCGGTGTCGTTGGTGGGCTGGTCAATGGCGACAGAGCGGGCGGCGGAGTACTGGTTCTCGGGGCGGTAGTAGCTGGTACGCATGGAGACGGTGAAGTGACCCGCTACCAGGCCATCGGCCCGGAGCTTCTCGGCGCAGCGAGTGGTGTAGGTGGCCACCGCCTCTTTGATGTCAGATAGCTCTGTGACCAGATGGCCAAAAGAACGAGAGACAATTTGCATGGTGACAGGAGTGGCTACCGGCTCCATCGGAAAACAGGGGGTGCCGCGCAGCTCTAGAACGGTTCTCAGGCCCAGCACTCCAAATTTCTTCTTGATCAGTCGCTCGTCGGCCTGTTTGAGCTGGAGCACGTTGGCAATGCCCATAGCCCTGAGCTTGGCCTTGAGGTTCTTGCCAATGCCCCAAACCTCTCCTACGTCGATGCTGGCCAGCACAGCGTCTGAGCCGGCCAGGGCTTCAAAGTCGAGGACTCCGTTCAGATTTGGGTAGCGCTTGGCCTCATGGGCCGCTAGCTTGGCCAGGGTCTTGGTTTTGGCGATGCCCACTGATACGGGTATGCCCGTCCATTGCTTGACGGTGGTGCGAATCTTTTGGCCGTAGTCGCTTAGGTCGGCTTTGGTGAACCCGTGCAGGCCCAGGAAGGCTTCGTCGATGGAGTATTGCTCGACCTCGGGGCTAAAGTGCTGGAGGGTCTGGATGACCCGTCGAGACATGTCTTTATAGAGGATCGGGTTCGATGAGAAGGCGTGAATTTTCCCTTGCTTCACCAGGTCTTGAATCGAGAATAGCGTTGCCTGCATCGCCACCAGCGGCTTAGCTTCGGGCGATCGCGCCACAACACAGCCGTCGTTGTTAGAGAGCACCACCACTGGTTTGCCCTCCAGGTCGGGGCGGAAAACCCTCTCGCAGGAGGCAAAGAATGAGTTGCAATCGACCAGGGCAAACATTGCTAGACCCCAAGGAGAACAAGGGTTTACAGCATTAGAGACAGCAGAGATAGATGCAGTAGTATTCCTATACTATCCTCTGCGGTGGTCAGTGTCTTACTGTCCTACGAGACTGTCTTTTTCCAAAGTTCACCGAACTTGCCTCTGCCCGCCGCAATCTACTGCTGATTGATCAAACCACTATTATTTGACGAGCTGGGCTTAGGGACACCAACACCGACTTATCTAAATACTCCTACAATGGCACCCGGCAGAAACAAGTACCCATCAATGAGAATGCTGTATACGCTGCGAGGTGTTGTCGGTTTGACTAAGCCTAGCGCGATCAAGTTAACGGCAATGCAGGGAAGCGCGATCGCGGATGCTGGCACCAGTAGCGACTGACTCCACCCCCAGGCAACGACAGCGAAGGCCAGTCCGTTCAGCACAAACCAAATACGACGATTGCCAGTAATTCCAACCAATCCTGGCAATGTTTGCACCCCGGCTTTCTTGTCTGACTGGAGATCGCGTATGTCGAATAAGTGGGAGTTGGTACCTACAAAAATCAGCAAAAACAGGCTGGTTATACCTGTCGACAATGTGAAAGGTTGATTTGCGGAGGCTAGAGGAACAGCGATGACAGCATAGGTGATAACGCTGGTCACAATCCAGGCTTTAGTCGCGGGTACGTCCTTGAGCCGAAACCATTGCCAGCGATCGCTCCTCCGCCAGGGAAAGATTGGTAATCCATAAATGAAGGGAATTAAGCCCGCTAAGCTGACCATGACAACCTGCTGGTTAGCGCAGTACAGCAGCACAACCGTGGCCATAACTGCCAACGACAAAATGACCCAGCCCCAACCTCCACGAAAATAGCTCTGAGCTTGAGGATCAGGAATCTCTTGAAAATAGCTATCGGCAATGCGATCAACGTTGTAAGGAATGAGCGCTGTAGCAAAAATGAGTAGTACTGGTGCCCAGTCAAAAGCGAGGTCTAGGGTATATTGCACGAACGGAACTAGCGAGGCGATGGCCGCTGCAACCCAAATACTGGGATAAACCAGAGCCCATAGGAAGATGCGATGACTAACCGCCGCCGCGCGATAAAAGTTGGGAAAGGAGACCAAGGGTTAATAGGAATAACAACATTCGCAATTAATCGGCAATGTGACCATCAACCGTGAAAACCCATCCGTGATGACATTCGCCTATTCTGCGGAAGCTTTCTTAAATTGCCAGCGGCAACAAAGATAAATTCGCGCGGTAGAGGCAGCTCAACCATGAGCCTGCTTATCAAAAGTTAACATAACCAGATATATTCACACTCCACCTACCGACACTGTTTGTATGACTGCGCTGGGTGGCCCCTTGACTCTCTCAAGCACGACAGAGACCGCTGGCGACAGTGGTTTTTTGTTGCTCAGACTTTGCGAATGAGAGTAGTAACAACGCCCCAAATCTCCATATCTAGCGCTTCTCCTGGTTGTCTGTCCGAAGCAGGCACTAGCTTGCCGTGGTGCTGCTGGACTTTGAGGACTTGGAGAGAACCAGCGATCGCCGCCACTACTAGAGAGCTATCCTGGGCTGTCTGGGAGCGATCGACCACCAGCAGATCCCCCGGCTGCACCTCCTGGTCAGCTACCATGTCCCCCTCGACCCGCATGAAGAAGGTGGCAGCGGGGTTGTGGATCAGGTGTTGGTTGAGGTCTAGGCTTTGCTCGATAGCATCGCCGGGGACGGGGAAACTCATAGAACAAGTAGCGTAGTGGCTGATCTAGATTATTCGCTACAGAGGTAGGTTGTCTTTCTTGTTGTCTCGTAGGACTGTCCTGTGCTTACGTGGAGATATCCTGTTGTTCCAGCACAATGTAATCTATGCTTCAATGCAAAACGTAGTGCAAATCTTCAATACAAAACGTAGTGCAAATCTTCAATACCTTCCATCATCTCCTGAAGGACTTAGAGCCCTTTGTAGATGTGAAGGATATACGCTTAGCCTTTGATAAGGACAGCAACTCTTTCCTGATAGCCCCAGACTTTTTAGAGCCGCTTCATGCAGATTCAAAGCTTCATCGTCTGGTTCGCAAGGAAATGCATGAGATTATCGCTAAGCATCGCTCCATTCAGGCAGAGTAGTTTTTGTTGTTTTGTAGAACTGTTCTACGCTACGGCTGTCCCTGTTGGTAATCGTCGTAAAAGAGTATAAGCAGGTAACTCCTAGTCGCAGGCTAGAGATGGCTGTGACACGGGCAGAGAGCCAGAGCGGCAGGTAGATATCTTGAATAGCTTGCCCGGTAGGAGTGAGGTTCTCAGCTCAGATTCGAAGAGGGAAGAGAAAGCTTTTGGTAGCGTAGATTACCACCTCAACAGTGATGAGGCGGAAGGCAACCAACGAGTGTATGGAACAGCCACTCCCAAGCGATCAGCATGGCCTTTTCCTATGGCACTGCCTTGCTCAATACTATCTATAGATAGCGAACATCTATCTGAATATTTCAGAACTAAATACTAATTTCTTAGTATTTCTTTTGCCCAGAGTGTTTGCGTATATTTAGGGTGTCTACCTTTTACCCTATCAGGCTTTCAACATGAATATCCTACAGAACGAGTAACCGCTTAGGGGTCTAGATGGATTCGGTTTCAGGCACCGCCGAGATTCCAGATTGGCAAAGATCAGTGTCAAATAGGCCTAGGGCGTGTCATCAATTAGGTAAACTGGGACAGTAGTATCTCATCCCATCGAAGTTCAATGACGACCCGACGCTATGCGCTGCGCGATGACCAATGGGACCGCATCAAGGATTTATTGCCGGGAC
>NZ_JAYGIH010000053.1:0-8114 GCF_034932455.1 Leptolyngbya sp. CCNP1308
TTCACCTCCAAGTCACGACGGCGTTACAACGCCTTCTGTTTTACCGCTAAAACGCCGAAGGGGCACAACTCTATGTCGTATGTCGGGGTACAACCTTACGTCGGACGACACACTGCAATGCCCCTACAAATCGGGGGGATATAGACAGGATTCGGTATGATCCCAGCGATCGCGCCACAACACTCTACATCATCAAAAATAGTCGGTAGCTGAGCAGAGTTGCAGCTACCGACTATTTAAGAATTAGATCGCGGTGAGGAGAGTATTCCACAACTCACTAGGCAACTCAAACGTTACTAACCATGCTCTCGTTTAATGAGCATCGCCACGGCTTTTTCTACTGCTATGAGTGCCTGCTGCACCTCGTCTGCGCTCACGTTCAGCGGCGGCACAAAGCGCACGACCTGCGGCCCGGCGGGCACTAGCAGCAAGCCTTCATCCATTGCCGCTTTGACAATATCCACTGACTTGATGGTGGAGTCGGCTTGAAGCACCAGACCGTTGATTAGCCCCCAGCCGCGCACCTGCTCTAGCAGAGCTGGATACTGCTGCACCAGGCATTGCAGGCCAAACCGTAGCTGTTCGCCGCGCAGCTTTACATTGCCCAACAGGTTCTCAGACTCCAGCGTTTCGCACACGGTGAGGCCCACCTTGCAGGCGAAGGGGTTGCCGCCAAAGGTGCTGGCGTGGTCGCCCGGCTCAAACACCGCACAGGACGCTTTGCACAGCAGCGCCCCAATGGGGATGCCTCCGCCCAGCCCCTTGGCCGAGGTGAAGATATCCGGCTCAATGCCCAGGTTCTCGAACCCCCAGAGGGTGCCGGTGCGACCGACGCCCACCTGCACCTCGTCGAGAATTAGCAGAATGCCTTTCTCATCGCAGAGCTGGCGGATACGCTGGAAGTAGGCGGCATCGCCGGGGCACACGCCTCCTTCCCCTTGCAGAGCCTCCAGCATAATGGCAGCCACCTGAGGTGTCTCAGCATCCAGGTCTGCCACCAGCGACTCTAGGGCCGCGATGTCGTTGTAGGGCACGTAGGCAAACCCCGGCATCAGCGGGTCAAAGTTCTTTTGGTACTTGGGCTGGCCAGTGGCGGTGACGGTGGCCAGGGTGCGCCCGTGAAAGCTGGCCTGGGCGGTAATAATCAGTGGATTGTTGATGCCTCGCTGGGTGTGGGCGTACTTGCGAGCCAGCTTAATCGCCCCCTCGTTGGCCTCAGCGCCGGAGTTGCAGAAGAAGACGCGATCGCAGCAAGAATGCTCCACCAGCCAGTGGGCCAGCGCTCCCTGCTCGGGAATGTAGTAGAGGTTTGACACGTGGTGCAGGGTTTGAATCTGCTGGGTCACGGCCTCGACCATAGCGGGGTGGGCGTGGCCCAGGGTGCAGGTGGCAATGCCCGCGACAAAGTCGAGGTAGCGACGGCCCTGGTCATCCCACACAAAGCTGCCTCGGCCCTTGGTCAGGGCGATGGGGAAGCGCCCGTAGGTGGTCATCACATCGGCATCAAACTGAGCCGGGGAGAAGGCGGCGCTGCCATTGGTCGCAATGCTGAGCGACTTGAGGGAATTTTTGACGAGGGTTTTTAGGCTCACGGTGGGAATAGGGGGTGGGGGAGTGAAGAGTGATGGAGTGATCGGGTGAGAGGGGTGAGGTAGTCAAAGCGATGTAGCGGTTAGTTGCGCTAGTCGCCGACCACCAACAGCCCAGATTCACCGACACCATCTAATGAATCGAGCATAGCGGAAACCCTGGGGAAATCAATGATTATCCTGAACCAATCGGTGTCGGGTTAGCGGCGGATGAGCCGCTGGCGGGGGGTACCCGTTTGGCGGATAGTGCGCAATTTTTCGCCCAGGTAGGTGAGGTTTTGGGGTTCGCCGCCGTAGCGCCAGCGGACGTAGGCGTGGGTGATTTCGTTGGCAGCCTGGGCGGTCTGGGCTTTGGTTTGCTGGTAGAGGCGTTGGCCATACTCGATGGGGGTTTCGGCGGGGTTTTTACCGAGGCCCTGGTGGGCAAACCAGGTCAGCATTTGTTGATATAACCGTTCTGTAGGGGCGAGCTGGCGCAGCTGTCGGTAGCGCCAGCCTCGGCGTAGGCCCAGGAACGCTAGCCAGGCGATAAACCCGAGGGCGGTGGCGATCGCAATGCCCAGCATAATGCCCACCCAGCCTAGGTTCAGCAGCGCGTTGAAGGTACGCACCAGGTACGCAATGCCATCGCTGAGCAGGGTGATCAGACCATCGACGAAGCCCACCAGGGGAGATGGTAGCCAGCCAGCCAGCCAGTCCCAAAATTGCCGCACCATGCTAAACGCTTCGTTTTCTCGCAGACTCGGCGGAATCAGCTCGTGACCGGGGATGGGGTCGAAGCCAAACCAGCCGTACTGGGGAAAGTAGACTTCGGTGAGGGCGTAGGCATCGGTGTTGCGCACCACGTAGAACCCGGTGAAGGGGTTAAACTCACCTTCACCAAACCCGGCCACCAGCCGCGCCGGAATGTCGATGGAGCGCAGCATGATCGTCAGCACCGTGGAGAAGTGGTCGGGATAGCCGCCCTGGGTTTGAAACAGAAAGCTCTCGACGAGATCTTGCTCGGAGCCAAAAAAAGGCAGTTCAGGCTGAATCGTGTAGCGCTGCTTGAGAGCCTGGGCCAGGTAGAGCGATTTTTCGTAGGCGTCGGTGAGGGGAGTGGGGGAGGTGGCCAGCAGCTCCTCGGTTTTGGCCCGCACGGGCTCTAGAATCTCCTCGGGCACCTGGAGGTAGTGGGAGCGAATGCCGGGGGGGTACCGGGTGCCCGCCTGGCCCAGCAGGGTGCGATCGCGAAAGGGCACCCGCGACACCACCGTATAGGTCATGCCCTCCTGCAAAATTACCGGCGACCGAAGGCTACCCTCGGCGTCAATGGCCACCTCTCGGGTCGGGAAGTAGAGCTGCTTGGGCTGATACATGGCCGGAATCAGGTTGGGCAGCTCGCTAACCAACGTATAGGTCTGCACCACCTCCCGATTGCGGGCCAGGGTGGGGTCGATGGGCAAAAAAGTCTGGGCCGAAAACCGCGATCGCTTCAGCGTCTGGGCATCGTCATTGCGAGAGATATCCCAGCCCTGGCCCGTGTAGGTGTCAAAGGCCAGCACCCGCCAAAAGCCCGGTGCCTGCGACCTGACCCGCATCACCACCTGGGGGGTCATCGTGCCCCGCAGGTTTTGGTTCATGCGCTGGTTAAAGCCGTAGTAGGAAACGGTATCCACTACCCCAGGACCGGTAGACTTGCCCTGGCCTTGAATGGTGCCGGCACCGTCGCCAAAGCCATCGCCTTCGCCGTCTTCGCCGCCGTTATCGCGGTAGGCCGAGTTGAGAATATCTTCCCCCGAAAAATCTCCCGGCGTATCGATTACCGAACTCACCGGAAAACTCTGGATCTGGTAGCCGGGGAGCCGGGGCAAAAAGACAAAAATCAGCAGCCCCAGGCCCACAATCAGAGCCATTAGGCCCAAAAAGCGCCCCAGGGTGGGCCGCAGCTTGATCTCGCCCCAGGCGATCGGCCCCAGCCCCAGCCGCGACTGGTAGTCGAGCCCCAGCACCGGCACCGCCAGCGCCAAAAACAGCAGCAGCAGCGGCGCAAAGGCCAGGGTCTGGCTAATGGTAGCAGCCACCCCTAGCAAGATCAGGCCAATCATCATCGAGTAGCCCAGGTCTTTGCGCCGGGGTAGGTCAAAGCTGTGCAGCACTTGCAGCTGCACCAAGAGTTCCGCCAGCACAATGCGGGTGTCGCCGGGGGCTTCGAGCAGCCGGGAAAAAAACGCCGCCATTGCCATCAGCATGCCGATGGCAATAAAAAATTTGATGGCAATGTTGCGATCGCGCCGCCGCTGCCAGCTAAACGTTGCCCCCACCGCGCTCAGGGGAATCGCTAGCAGGTTCCACCAAGAAGCCGCAGTCACCCCGGCGGCGGCCACCACCACTGAGCCAATGCCTACGGTGACCAGCCCCTGCACCAGCACCCGCAGCAGCCGCGAGTCTTCAATTTCATCGGGGGGGATGGGCCGGGTTAAGGGAGAAGAGGCCAGCCAGCGGGAAGCGACCATAGACAAACCGGAGTAGAGTCGCCTCTATGCTAACCGCTGCGCTAGCCCCTGCCCAGCGCTAGCCTAGCCCTCAGCAATCATGACCTGAAAGCTCAGGGGAGCCACCTGGTCGATGCCCAAGTTGACATCTAGACGGTGCACGGCCCCAAGCTGAGTGGTCAACCGCAGCACGATGTCGCCGGGGGTAGAGCGCTCAGACCGCAGGGTCTCGCCCAGGCTCACCAGCGTCAGGCTACCGTCCGTCGGCAGCACCGCTTTCACCTCTAACTGATGGTCGGCCTGATGGTCGGCAGCGGTATAGGTCGCCTGCACCGTCAGCAGACCAGAGGCCGTCAGCCAGGTTTGGGTATGGGTTGTGTTGGTCGGCCCCACCGTCAGCGACAGGGATTCAAAAATGCCCTGGGCCGCCAGCATGGCCAGCGCCACCTGCTGCTGGGTCGAGGCGGTCGTGTAGTCTACCTGGGCCAGAGACTCGGTTTGGGCCGACCGGTAGGCCGGTCGAGCCACCAGCCCGGCAATGTACTCCAGGGTTTGGGGTTGGTCAGGGAACAACCCTTCCACTGCTGCCACTAGCCGCCGGCCAGTTTGACGAATGTCTTGGGCTACCTGCTGACACTGGTTGAGCAGATCGGCCAGCACATCTTCAGGCACATCGCCAGGAACCGAAAGCTGCTTGAGATGGTCTAACCAAACAGAGGCGGCGCTAGGGCGCAGAGCATCGGGATAGTCTTGTAGACCCTTCTCCCAGGGAAATAGCGGCGGGCGATGGGAAATTTCTTGCCGCAGGCGGCGCTTCAAAAGGGCTTCAAAATGGGGTTGCACAGTGGATAGGTCTCCAGAGTCAAAGACAGGGGTGTAGTTGGCGTTGAGCGCGTCATCCTCTGAAGCCGCTGGCGTTGGGGTAGATGTCTCAGAACCAGGGTAGATCGTGGGGGTAGGCGAGTTTTCTGCCCCCGCTGGCTTTGCCGTGTCAGCGTCAGCAGCCGGAAAAAAGCGCGTTCCTGATGGTGAGTCGTCCGCCGAAAGGGGCTCCAAAAGGAGCCTTAACAGGAGGTCTTCGGGGATATCTGAATCTCTATTCATGGCCTGCTGCGCTCTGTCCGGATGGATGTTTGACGGATACTAAACGTTACGAATTTCCCAGGCTTGCTCTAGCAGCTTAGTCCACTGTTTTTGGAATTGGGTAGCGGTGATACCCAAAATTTTAGCGGCTTCGCCGTCGGCTATGCCCTGCTGTTTGAGCGCCAGCAGCTTGGCCTGCTTAGCGCTGAGGCTGTCTTGCAGCTGTTGCCACTGCTGGGCGGTCAGGCCCAGGTTGGTCTCTAGACCGGCCTCTAGCCATTCGTGCACTAGCTCCCAGTGGTGGGACAGGGCAAAGCGCAGCAGGTGGTATTTGAATCGCTGTTGCAGGTAATCGCGCTGGCGGGGGGTTAACCCCAGTAGCGCCTCAATTTCGTGGGTGGGCAGGTCGAGCAGCCGCAGGGTGAAGTAGTCAGCACACTCGTCCTGGTTGCGCTCTTTCAGGTAGGCCAGCAGCTCTTCCACCACCCGGCCCCGCAGGGAGTTTTCGGGCAGATCGTCGGCCTGGGCGATCATCTCTTCGCGCACCCGCTGGTGGGAGGCCGCCGGGCGCACGTCGTCGCCGTCGCCGCCGTAGTCGGTGGCCTGCTCGATGTCGATAGCGACTTCAGGGGGCTGCTGCTTAGAGAAGGTCTGGGCCCGCAGAATGATCAGCTGCTGGCTGCGCCGACCGGGCAGCGGGATGCGCCGTTTGCCGTAGCGCTCGGAAAAGGCCATGAACTCGGCCAGCTCCAGCAGGGTGCGGGGCTGATAGCGATCGCCCAGCTGATTCTCCCGTCGAAACGCATTCAGCGCCTCGACGTAGAACCCCTGCAAAAAGTCTTCGATCAGCGCCAGCCGGGCTGGGTAGCTGGTCTGCACCTGGGGCGGCGTAATGTAGCGGTAGACAATGGCGCTGAGGGTGCTGTGCAGCTCAACGCGGCCCTGGCGCGACCCCAGGCTGTAGTATTTGAAACACTGATCTAGACGGTGCTTGCCGAGGGATTTAGCCCAGGCTTCGACATCGCCCGAGGCCTGAATGCGATCGCTCTCGTGGCAAATGCGCTGCACCTCACTGGCCAGCCGCTGGGCTATAGCCTGGCACCCCGCTTCTGGAGCTCCAGTACCGTTTTTTAAGTCTTGGTAGAAAAGCTGGCTAAGCGAATCCACACTCAACGCACAGATACCCTGATTCAATCTGGCTATCCTCAAAAAGCTACACAGACCCGTGGAGCGATATTCAGGTATTTTAGGAACGTGGTGGATGCGCCCGCTGCAACCTTGGACTGAGCTATGGTACCTAGCTCACGGAGCCTAGCTAAACTCAAAAGGTAGAAAAGTCTGAGTTGTAAGTAGATTGTCGGCCCGAGAATTGCAAGCTACTCAACAGTCTAACATCTGTCCGTAATTTTATGGATGCAGGGCGTGGCACCTCGCCGGTAGCCCCCTGCGGTAAAGTGATGCTAGATCGGGCGCGATGCTCCTGTGGATCGGTCTTCGCCATCGCCGTTTCGGCTCTATCCGCCACCCCCAGACGCTAGCCCCAACTATCCTTCGGAACCCGCTATGGATCTTGATGCTCAAATTGCCTCCCTCCAGACCAGTGCCCCCGACGATGGGGTAACCGGCAACGCCATTACCACCATTGCGCCAACACTCAAGGCGATCGCCGGTCAGCTCAAGCACGAGCAATACTACGTGCTGCAAACCCTAGAGCAGGGCTGGATGATGACCACCCTCAGCAACCGCACCCAGCCCAATACCCAAAAAAATATTGTCTACGCCTACCCCACGCTGCAAGACGCCGCCACCAGCCAGGCCACCGTTAAAGATCCCCAGGTCATGGCCCTACCCGTGCCCGTAGTGCATATCCTGTTTCAGCTGTTGGCCATGCAGCCCATCGACAGCCTAATCTTCTTCGAAACCCCCGGACAGGCTAGCCAAGGCGTCGAAATTCGCCGTCAGGATATGCAGGCGTTGATTCAAGCGCAGCTTCAGCAGGCCCAACAGGGTAATCCCATCCCCCCCAACATGGCCTAGCTGAAAAATTTTCATCGGTATTGACCAGGAGACGTGCTATCTTATAAAACCCAAGGGCGATTAGCACAGTGGTAGCGCGCTTCCTTCACACGGAAGAGGTCACTGGTTCGAAACCAGTATCGCCCATACACCTCAAACACCTGGAAAAGCGCTGAAAGCTCCTTTAGATAAGAGCCTTCAGCGTTTTTGCTTGGCCAGTGCGGTTTCAGCCGATGGGCCAGATTAGAGCCTGTTGAGCCATGTTAGGCACTCGATTGGGGTAAAGATTGGGGTAAAAAACAGGGCGATTGGGGTAAGCTAGGAATATCTAATTTGGTGCTGGCGTACTATGCAAGCAAGCGTCAAGAAGAAAAAGAAGGCAAAATCCGGATCAGTTTTGGTGCTGGCGTACTATGCAAGCAGGCGTCAAGAAGAAAAAGAAGGCAAAATCCGGATCAGTTCAAGTCAAGGCTAGCAATAGTTGCCTCCAACTCGTTTTCTCATTTAACGGTAAGCGGCACTACCTGAGCTTAGGGTTGACAGATACTCCGTTTAACCGCAAGCAGGCGCAAGACAAGGCCTTCGACATTCGGAGAGATATTGATTATGGTCAGTTTGATGCCAACGACCTCGATAAGTACAAGACCTTCGCAAGCTCTGATCAGGCCGAATTGACCGTTCCAACAGAGCAAGCGCCAGCCTTGATGGAGATCTGGTTGGCTTACTTTGAGAGCAAGCGGAGTCAACTTAAGCCCAAGACCATTGAAAAGTACGAAAATTTTATGCGTCTATTTGATAAGTTAGGCAACCTCTCAATTGAAAACGCCTTAGAGGATGTTTTAAAAGGGTCAGATTGAGCAACAAAAGTTACCTGTACGGATAACCTTGATCCTTAAAACCCTCATTCCTTCGTAGTAGTTCCTCGGTGGTCAAGGTAGTTCTGGCTACCCTA
>NZ_JAYGIH010000054.1:0-6395 GCF_034932455.1 Leptolyngbya sp. CCNP1308
TCGGCATCCCGTCCAACAGTTGGTAAATTAGCTCTTGGGCGTGGGCAAGAATCTTCATGGTCCTTGCTGTCTATACGTTTCACGCCCTTTTCTCTCATCCCCCCAGCCAAGGTGCAAGATCTGAGTCTAGAGACTTTTTAGAAGGGCGCGAGGACACCGTTGGACTGGCTGAGTTTGTTGGAATTTTGGCAGGTGATGTGTGACCAGCAACCGCTATCCATTCGATCGCGTAGACTACCCCCTTCTGCAGGGCATTCGCTTCCGCCGTCAGGTGCTCACCTGGGGCCTGGGCCTGGTGTCGTGGTCGCTGCTGCTGGGCAGCACCCTCCTGGCCGAAGAGCATAACCCCAGCCTGCACTGGGCCAGAACCGTGCTCATCATCTCCGGCGCAATCACCGCCATCCTGGGCCGCCTAGCCCTCGAAGACAGCGTAAAAGTAGGCCGCGCCATGCTCGATCACGAGGATGTGGCGCAGCTGCTCTGGCACGAGGGCACCGACGCCGTAGAAACCCCCACCATCGATGTCACCCCCGTGGCCACCCTCGACCCATGGGAATACCTCAGCCGCGCCGGTCGTGAATGGCGCACTCACCTGGCCGTGCTCTCCCCCACCGACACCGGCAAAAGCGCCTTTCTCTACCTGCTGCTGGGCGTGTGCAGCCGCGCCAGGCCCACCTGCGTGCAGGTCGTCGAAGGCAAAGGAGCCGATTGGGCCG
Source organism: Leptolyngbya sp. CCNP1308 (assembly GCF_034932455.1). NCBI lineage: Bacteria > Bacillati > Cyanobacteriota > Cyanophyceae > Leptolyngbyales > Leptolyngbyaceae > Leptolyngbya > Leptolyngbya sp. CCNP1308. Next base: position 717 of record NZ_JAYGIH010000054.1, read on the forward strand.
GGGTGCCCGATGAAAATATCGTTCGCATCAACTTCCGCCCATCCATGGAAGATGCCCACGCCCTTTGCGCCCGGCTGCACAAAACCCTAGACCTGGTGCAAAACCGAGTCAACGCGGGCCAATGGGATGGGCCGCAGCTGGTGTTTGTGCTCGAAGAGTACCTAGCCCTCAGCTCTGGCCTAAAGCGGCGCAAGGGTGTTTTTGAGCCCTACGGCCGCAGTCTCGACCTGGGAGTAGAGGCCATGGCAGCGGTGGCCAGGGGCGGCGGTGGCCAGATGGTGCTGATCAGCCAGAGCCCCAACGCCGACGATCTTAAATTCTCCGGTGGGGTGCGCTCAAACTTTCGTATTGCCTGCCTGGGCTCTCGCCTCGGTGGTTTTGATGCCGTCGAACGGATGATCGACAACTACAACTTTGTGAACAAACGCGAGCGCGAAAGAATCGAAGCCGAATATCAATCAGCCAAGCGCCAACTGTTCACCGAACGCCACCCATTGATACTTACCAACCTGCTCGGCCAGTGGGTCTGTTTCCCCCTGCCTTACCTCAATGATCAGCACATTGCCGCCCTCAACATCGCCTCCGAAGTTGTGCCCCCAGAGCTGCTAAATACTGGCGACTAGTTCCCCGGTGAAGATGAGGCAGACGGCGGCGGCAGCTACTCATTACCCACCGATAAAGCCGAACCATCTAGCTACAGCATCACCATCGACCCCGACACCGAACCCGAGAGTTTAGAGGAAATAGAGACCCTGATTATTGAAGTCTTGAAAGCTGCTACCGAGCCCCTAAAAGCTCATCAGATAAAGTCAAAATGACAGAAGCTAAAAGACCTTGAAGGCGAGTTGTTTAGAGCCGTTCTGGCGGGCCTCGTCAGGCTCCACAGGATTGACCAGACGCAGGATGAACCACCCCGCTATACCCTACCCCCCAACTCGTCTCCCACAGGATGAGAAAACCCATCCTGTGACATCCGGTCTATATCTGGCAAGGCATCCGGCCATCCGGTGAACCCCATCCGGCCATCTCGCAGGATGCCCCGCAAGATGGCCACCGGATGGCCGCAGGATGAAGCCCCCACCAGCAACAAAAGTGAGAGCCAAAATGCCTGAAGAACATTTCAAACGGTTAGCCCTTTGGCAATCCAAAGCCGCCGCCATCACCGACGATTTTCTATGCCACTGCGCCGCCCTAGAGCACTTTGGAGAAGACAACAACTTTGCGGTGTGCTGGCCTGGCGATGTCCATTTCATTGACCGCACCAATCCCATCATCATTTAGGAGATAGGCGACGGCATAAGAATAATCGTTGGGCTTTAAACTAAGCTCACCACACCACACCTCTGGCCACGGCTGGGGGTGTTTTTTATTCTTCGGCAGGCTGACTGTAATACTGAAGAATTTGCATACATTCAACCGGGCGAGGCGCATCCCAAGACGAAAGCATGTCCTGTAGCGTAAGCATGCTTTCGTAGTGACTTGTTCCTTCAAAACCCTGCTCTATATCGACCTTCATCATGCCGCGAGCTATCCCCCCAATCATCTTGCGTGATTCGCTGCATTCAGTCTCTAGCGAATCCATGAGGCTTACGTATTCAGGAACATCAGCCGCCTCAACCTTATCTAAATAGGCCAGCTTTACAGCCATATCGACACCATCCGCCGCCGCCTCAGCAGACGCAGCCTCGAACCCGGCTTTCGCTTCAGATAGCTCAGACGAACCAGCTCCGCAGCCAGCCGCGCCCACCAGCACCAGAGTGAACATTAGAAGAGATATTTTCCTGGCCATTGCTACCGCCTAAAACGCTTGCTTTAGCATTCCTTTCCCCGCCTGCCAATTACGTACAAAACTATTCACTCTGCAATCTGGCCTAGTTGTCAAAGATCAGCACCACCAGCAGGGCCACCAGCGCCGCCACCACAAACCGCACGATTCCGTCCAACCATGTCGTCGGCGTGGCCAGCCACTGCAACGCAAAATTTATGTTGTCGGCATTGGTCGCCGGTGCCGGTGTCACCGCTGGCTGATCAGGTGGCAGGGTGGTTATAGGCGTGGTGCTGGCGATCGTCGGGGGGCCAAGCTCCTCTGGAACCGTGTCTTGGGCATTCTCGACTACCTGGATTCTGGCCTTGGGGCCTAAATCGATTCTGTCCCCAATCTGTATTGATTGCGGCTTACGCGGGGGCTGCACTCGTTTTCCGTTTAGCCATGTGCCGTTCTCGCTCCCCAGGTCAGAAATGAACCAAGCATTGTTGGCATAGGAATAGCTGATGGCGGCATGTTTGTTGCTCACTGTTCTCATGTTTATGGTGAGCTGAGCTGTAGGGATACGGCCCATCAGCCATTCTCCGCTCTCCTGTTCTGGGGCCGACAGCTCATAGTCGAGGTTGGCCCAAACCGGATCGCCAAAATCGGGGTCAAAAAAGAGCGTGAGCCTGGGCACATCACTAGTCACTCTCTACCTGGGAGAACACGACGGAAATATGGTTTTCGGTAGCGATCGCCTGCCATTCAGCCGCCGCCGCCGGTGCCGGGGGATAGTAGGTCGCCAGATGGTCGTAGATGCCCTGGAGTGCGGTGGCATTGGTGGCGATCGCCGCCAGCTTTAGATCCTCTCGCCAGTCGGCGGGCAGAGTCGCGGCCCAGTCCCGAAAGCCGGTATCAACCATCAGCGTTAGGCGAAAGTCTGACCAGTTCGGCGGTGCTGGCTCCGGCTCTGGCTCGGGCGGGAAGAACTCTTCCCAGTGGCCCGCGTCGTAGGCGGCCTGTAGTTCAGCCACCGTAGCGGGGCTGGTGCTGTAGGCGGCGATCGCCGCCTCATCAGCCAAATAATGGGTCAAGTCGTCAGGGGTGGAAATGCCAATCATGCCCGAATCACCTTGTAGAAGGATGAGACCGCATATTGAGGGAGGTTGGTAGGACTGCCCACCTTGAACAGTTGATTTGAGGCTGCTTGCGGGGTCGTAATGATGACCGGGGCAGCTAGCATTTTCGTCAAGCTCAACGACTCACCCAAGGGTTGATCAGCCGTCGAGAGCGTGTCACCAGCGCTCATCTGGTTGTGTCTAAAAAGCCAGTGATTAGCGCTGTTATGAGTGCCGGTTAGTGGGTTGACGCTGGCAGAATACCCGACCAGTAAAACGGGATAGCGGGGATAGGTGCTCAAGACATTTGAGGTGCCAACGCTAGCCGCGAGGGCCGAATACAACGGGCAGTATTCTAGTCGGCCCAACCAGAGAGACCCCGACCATTCCCATTCGCCCACAATCAGCCCACCGGCGCTACGTTCGCGCCAGGTCGCCCCTGCGGCGGGCTTGATGGCTCGGCCTGCTGGTCATAGGTAAAGCCGTAGGAAATGGCGTGCGTGCCTGAGAGGTCGCTGTAGGCTCCGCTGGTGGCCACTGTGGCCAGCCCTGTGACGGTGACAGCCGGTTGGGTGCCGGTGTGGTTAGCCCTGGCGCGGTTGGCCGTGTCGCGGGCGTTGAGCGATGCCGTGGGTTCAAAGTCGGCAATCGCGGGCGCTTCAAGCTTGGTTACTAGTGCCGCGTCGGTATTGGCGGCCAAAATTGCGATCTCACCACTTAGCCCTACGGCATCGTTGGTCAGCCCAGTAATCAACGTGTCCTGCGCCTCATCGTTCAGGATAAGGGCGGCGATCGCCGGGCTGTAGTCGGTGGGGTTGCTTTTAAAAACTGTCGGGGCTGCTGGGGCCGGTCGCCCCACATAGAATTGCTGATCCGCGTCGCTGTAGGCAATCTCGCCAAACAGCAGATCAGGCGGGGGCCGCTGCCGGTGGTGCGATTGGCTTTGAGCTTAATTCCCGCCGTCATAGGTACCGCCGTCGATAATTTGGAACGGGTCGTCATCGCTGGGCAGGTACTCTTCGATCATCACCTGCCAGTTAGCAACCTCGAAGATTCTGGCCCGCATGTTGAGTTTGGGCTGAAACCGGCGAGCCACATAGCCCGCCTGCACCAGCACCGGGTCAAGGGGGAAAGTCAACAGCTCAACATCACGAGTCGCATAGAGGCGATCGGTTTCGTAGAAACTGTCATCGGCCTGCACCATGCGCAGTCTGATGTAGCCCTGCCCCGGCCATTCTCCATTCCAGCTCTGGCTGACTCTAAACAGGTTCCCCAACGCCAGCGTGGAGATGGTCTCCCAGTCCAGAATATTGGGGTTGACCGTGCCTAGAGTCTGCCAGGGCATAGTTAATCAGCTTTTGGGGCAGCGGGTTTAGTCGTGGTCTTCGCTGTTGCCTTGGGCTCGGCTAGTTGGGGACGCGTCGAGCGGTGGCGGCGGTGCATGATCTTCAGTAGGTCTTCTTGGCTGGTCGTGTCTTCAGACATGGGGATTCACCGGTAGTAGTAGGCCGTGGTCATTGGTAGCAAAACGGATGCCTGAATCCATGACCCATTCAAGGTTGGTAACGGTTTGGTCAATCCAGGCGTCGGGGTCGATGCCCTGCTCGGCCAAACAATCGAGGGTGGTGTCGAGGTGGCCCGTACCGTTTAGCAGCTCTTCAATCAGCTGCTCACGAATGGCCAGGGCCTCGGACTCGGCCCGGGGGTCGCGCTGGTCGCCCCTAGGGTCAAGCTCACGGAACACCGTCGAGAATGGGTCGTAGATGTCGAGAGTCATAGGTTAGACAGCCTCCACGCCGACCTTCTCTCGAACCAGACTGACGCGCTTCACGGCGGCAGCCGCGTTGACTGTCAGCAGGCGGGCTTTCACGTCGAGGAAGCTGTCCATCATGTCATCAATGTCGGCGGTGGCTCCGAAGGGGACGGAGTAGCGATCGCGGTTGTATTTCAAGTACTGAAGGCCGGTGACATCGCTGGTGGCTACTGTCACTGAGCGGGTGGCATTGCGGAATAGAACCACTCGGGCAGGGCTAAATTTGGGAATGCCCACGATAGTGTTAGCCCCGATGGCATCGTCTACTGCGGCAATGCTGCTGGCGTTGATGGTGGCTCCCAGCTGGTTGTAGTGCTCGGGATTGCAGCGGGCCGTCACGACTTCGTCAGCGGCGACATCAATGGTGAACGGCTTGAGATACACAATTTTGCTCAAGTCCCGTGGCCCCTGGGTGCCAATGCGACTCGGTCGGGTGGCGGAGGTCTGTAAATAGTTGATGTAGTTGGTTAGACCGGCCTGAAGCTTGGCAGCGCGTTTAATGTCTGAATAGCGAGCGCCCATAGTAATTCACCGTAAAAATCGTTAGCTCCATGTTGCCCAGCCCTGAATGGATAAATCTGAGGCGGAAAGGCTAGCCCTTCTAGTCAATTTCCAAAAGTCGCAGCAGCGCCCTACGACACCAGCGCCTGTGGCCAGATGCCGGAGCGGTCGGCTAGCGGTATCGGGTTATTCAGCCCATACAGGTGCAGCACTGCATATTGAAGCCGCACATCTGCCAGCGGGCGACGGCGAGATGTGCGGCGAGACTCACCGTAGATGAAGTCATTGGGCGGGATGACCGGAAACGCGCCCGATTCGTTCTGATTTTCGCTAACGTTCAGCTTAGCCAGGTCAATGGTGTCGGTTTGCAGGTCTAGGGCGTGTCATCAAATAAGCCAGATCATGGAAGCCGCGATGTAAATCGCGCTGAGAAACGTTTCGGCTAGCTTGTCGTAGCGAGTGGCAATGGCTCGATACTGCTTGAGCTTGGCAAAGAAATT
>NZ_JAYGIH010000055.1:0-5255 GCF_034932455.1 Leptolyngbya sp. CCNP1308
CGGCAGTAGTGGTGCCATTTTTATGCTCAACCCGTCGCGCGATCGCATGGAAATTGTCACCACCTGGGGGCCAGAGCTAAACTCGCAGCCATTGTTTAGCTCCTTTAGCCCCTCAGACTGCTGGGCCTTGCGCCGGGGGCGATCGCACCAGGTCAGCCCCAACAGCCTGGGGTTGCGCTGCCACCATGCTGAGACAGCGGCGGTGACCAGCACCACCATTTGCCTGCCCCTACTGGCCCAAGGCGAAACCTTGGGGCTGTTTTACCTCAGTGCCAGTGAGGTAAAACAGCCCACCCAGCAGCTGGCCCGCGCCGTAGCAGAGCAGGTGGCCCTGGCCTTGGCCAACCTACAGCTACGCGAAACCCTGAAATATCAGAGCATTCGCGACCCGCTCACGGGGTTGTACAACCGCCGTTACCTCGAAGAGACCCTGACGCAGGAAATTGAGCGCGCCCAGCGCCAACACCACCCGATTGGGGTGATTATGCTCGATATCGATCACTTCAAGCGGTTTAATGATGTCCATGGCCACGCTGCGGGCGATCGCGTGCTAGAAGCCGTGGGCCAGCTGCTGCGCGACAGCGTGCGGGGGTCTGATATTGCCTGCCGCTACGGCGGTGAGGAGATGACCCTGGTACTGCCTGAGGCACCCCCAGATGTCACCCTGGCCCGGGCCGAAGCAATTCGCTACGCCATCGGCCAGCTTCAGGTAAGCTACAACGGCATGACGCTGGAACGACTCTCGGCCTCGCTGGGGGTAGCGAGCTTTCCTGACCACGGGGCCAAGGGCATTGACGTGGTAAAAGCCGCCGATGTCGCTCTCTACCAGGCTAAGACCAGGGGACGCAACCAGGTGGTGGGCCACAGTGCTGCTGTGGCCAAGTAGGTAGCTGATCTTGCACAGATAGAAACCCTTGCATGGAAAGGTTTTCCATGATTTATGAGTAGTTGCGCGCGCAGGCAACTAGCCCAACTCCGATGGAACATCGCAGCTTCGCTACTCTAGGGCCTTAACGAAGTCAATTGACGCAGTGCTTTTAGGTCTCTCTGGGTACGACTGACTGATCCTTTAACGCTTGCGGTTGCTCACTAAAATTCTGTGACCGCCTTACACAACTCTTCTGGGTATTGGGTATTGTGAGTCTGAATAAATTGCTGAAATTGCTTAGCCGGGAGCGATTTACTCAGTAAGTAACCTTGAACACTACTACAGCCTAGGGTTCGCAATATCTGCAACTGTTCTACTGTTTCGACCCCTTCAGCAACCGTTTCCAGATTTAGGCCGTGGCCCAGAGCGATTACCGCTTGCACAACAGCAATTTCTCTCGATTCAAAGGACAGATCTTGAATAAACTCGAGGGCAATTTTGAGGGAATGGAGCGGAAATTGTTTCAAGGCAGCCAGAGAAGAATACCCTGTGCCAAAGTCATCCATTGAGATGTAAATCCCCATATCTTTCAATTCTTGCAAGGTAGAGATCGCGGCAGGGATATCCTGCATCACTACTCTTTCCGTAATTTCGACCTCTAGCTGGCTGGGATCAAGCTGGTGTTCTAGCAAGATTCGAGCAATCTTTTTGGGCAAGGTTTTTTGCTGAATCGTTTGAGCAGAAAGATTAACAGCGATACGCAGTGGTGGGTTCCCGAGGTTTTGCCATGTGCGAATCTGAGCACAGGCGGCCCGAATTACCCAGTCATCAATCGCGCTGATTTGCCCCGTCACTTCGGCTGTTGCGATAAACTCTCCCGGCATCAGCAACCCTTTGTGAGGATGCTGCCAACGAATTAAAGCCTCAGCGGCAGTCACCTGGCCAGTCTGCAAGTCCAACTGGGGCTGATAGTGCAGCACAAACTCAGATTGCTCTACAGCCCTATGAAGATCATGAGTCAAAATCAGTTGATCCAGGGCATTCCCTATCGTGGCAGAGGAGTGCAGTTTATAGTTATTGCGCCCCTGATGCTTGGCGTCATACATGGCTGCATCCGCATTTTTCAACAGGGTTTCAGCATCTTGACCGTGGCTGGGGGTGAGAGCAATGCCAATGCTCATCGTCACTCGAAAGGCTTGGTGATTGAACACAAACGGCTCATGTAGGCTATTGAGAACCCGTTGAGCCACTTTCGCAACATCTTCGGTGGACTGAATATTTTGGAGCATCAGGGTAAATTCATCCCCACCCCAACGCGCCACAATATCGCCCTCCTTTAAACAGCCTGAAATTCGCCGTGCCACTTGCTGCAATAGCTGATCCCCCACGGCATGGCCCAGGGTGTCATTAATCGCCTTGAAATGGTCGAGGTCCACAAAGCAGACCGCTAGCATCCTGCTATCTAGTCTGTTATTGAGAGGTTTGAGTTGTTCTAAAGCCTTGACCAATTTTTCTTCAAACAGCAGTCGGTTGGGTAATCCAGTGAGCCGGTCATGACAAGCTTGATGGCGAATCGTTGCCTCAATCCGCCGCTGCATCACGGTGATGTACAAATGGGTAGCAAGGGTTTGTGACAGTTTGATGTCTTCTGCGTTCCAACCTAAGGCAAGGGGCGTATCCGCTAAGTCTTGAGAGGATGGATTGGCAGTAGTCTGTTGACGGTTTGGAAACCCATCGGTCGCAAACAGACTCACACCTGGTTTGCGACGAAACAGGCTGAACCACCCAATGGCTTGTTGCTGATATTGCAGGGGCACAATCAGGACAGAATGAATGGCGACCGCTTCGAAAGCCGCTCCTAACGCCCGCAGGTGTGGATCTTGCCTAAAGTCCTGCAGGGTGTAGAGATGGCAAGTTGGATCATCTCCACTACTCTTTGTCCGCTGCCTTCCACCATTCGCGCTCTGGGCCAAACGACGCCAAAGATATCGTTCAACCTCCAGGGTTAAGGCTGGCTGCACTCCTGAACGGTAAAGCTGGTCACTCTGCTCTTCGGTATCGGCGGAGATATAGAGCTGTCCACCCATGCAACCCAAGGCGGTAACGGTAGCATCAATGACTTGCTGCATCACTCGCATGGCATCTCCAGGAGTATGCAACAGGTGGGTGAGGCGATTGATGGTGGCTTCCGCCTGGGCTTGCTGAGACACTTGTTTTAACAGGGTTGCTTGAGCGATCGCAATGCCGACATGGGCCGAAAGCTCTTTGAGAAAGTCCAGTTCCCAAGCTTGCCATTCACGATAGCGATGGCACTGGTGAGCAATTAACAGCCCCCAAAGCTCTTGATTATGGAGAATGGGAACCACTAGCTTGGACTTTACGCCAAATTGATGGAGGGTTTTGACCAAACAGGCTGGGATATCGTCTTGCCTAATATCAGTAATGGCGCGGACCCGGCCCTGTTGGTAAAGGCGGCGACTTTCAACCGGAAAAACCTTCTCGGGTAGCGGTTGATCCATTAACGAAAAACATCCCGGAGCAACGGCTTCATTCGTCACTGAACCGGTACCGTCAGGATTGATGCGATAGGTCAGTACCCGATCAGCCTGCAACAGTTGTCTAACCTCAGCCACCGTCGTGTTCAAAATCTGATTGAGGTCTAATGACTCACGAATGCGGTGCGCTACCGCCGTAATTAAACGCTCCCGCTCAAATTGCTGCCGCAGTTTCGCCTCTAGCTGCTTTTGAGCCGTAATATCATGACAGATTGCGACGTATTGATAGGGCATATTATCCCCCTCAAGAAAGGGGACAATAGTAGTATTAGCCCAATACAAGCTACCGTCCCGAGCGCGTTTTTGGATGTCTCCTCGCCATACCTGCCCCCGATTGAGCGTTTGCCAGATGGCTTGTAAATCAGTCGGAGGATGTTCGTCTTCCGCCAGCAAAAGATGATGGTTGCCAATCAGTTCTACCGCTGAATATTGAGAGATTTCGCAGAATTTATCATTGGCATAGGTGATTAACCCTTGGGCATCTGCGATCGCCACAATGGAAGACTGATCCAACGTAAACTCAATATCTGTGCGGTCTTTTAGGGTTTGCTGAAGCACCCGGTGCCCGTATCTTAGATCCAGTTGTGCCACGACCTGACGGCTCAAGATGCGCAACGCTTCAAGTTGCTCTGAGTCTAGTTGACGCGGTTGCTGGTCAATGACGCACAGCGTCCCTAGCGGATAACCATCGGCAATAATGAGGGGAAAGCCAGCGTAGAAACGAATGTGGGGCTCCCCAACGACTAGCGGATTCTGCGCGAAGCGCTCGTCGAGCAGGGCATTTTCGATGATGAGAGGCTGCGACTGTAAAATCGCGTGGGCGCAAAAGGCCCACTCGCGGGGAATTTCTGTTGTTGTTAGTCCAACCTTTGCCTTAAACCACTGGCGATGGTCATCAATCAGACTCATCAGGGCGATTGGGGTTTGGCTGATCTGGGTGGCGAGTTGAACTAAGTCATCAAAAGCCGCTTCTGGGGCCGTATCCAGGAGATTATATCGAGCTAACGCGGCTAACCGAGCCGCTTCATAATCGCCCTCGATAGTTGGCATCCTCTCTCTCCCTTAACGTCTTGATGAGTCAACCATCGTCGAGCGTAGTCCCGATAACAGGGTGTCTATGCTTACACTCAAACGTATTAGATGCTACAAACATCGTAACCTTAGTACGGATAGAAGCCATTACTTTGATGTATAAATTGACCCCCTTCAGCAGGTTGGCGCAATCTTTCTATACGGTTTAGTAGTTCAAGGCGGCGGTCTCCGCCTTCTTCTGCTCCGGCTTCACCTCCAAATACCGTTGTAGTGAGGCCGTTAGGGCAACATCAGGGGCGCTGGTTGAAAACTGACGCTGTCCACATGCTTTGTTACACGAAGTACAAACTGTGAAGGTCTAGGAGGCGTCGATCGCTCCGCCGATATGTAATAAGGGAACTATAAAGAAAGCATGCAATCTCATATAGTTGCATACAAATCGTCACACGTACCCAGCATGAATGACTCAAGCGACGACGCTGAACGGCTGGCGGCGGTGCAGCGGTACCAGATCTTAGATACACCGCCCGATGAAGCCCTGGACCGCATAACAGCGATCGCCGCTCGTCTGTTTCAGGTGCCGATCGCGTTGGTGACGGTGGTTGATCACGATCGCATCTGGTTTAAATCGCGCCACGGGTTGGCCATAGAACAGATTGATCGCGAGCCAGGTCTGTGCGCCTCGGCGATTTTGCAGAGCGAAGTCTATACCATTGCCGATGCCCTGCAAGACCCGCGCACGCTGACGAATTCTCTGGTGCGGGGCGAGTTTGGCCTCAGGTTTTACGCCGCTGCCCCCC
>NZ_JAYGIH010000056.1:0-3542 GCF_034932455.1 Leptolyngbya sp. CCNP1308
AGTTTAACGGCCGAGTTCGGAATGGGATCGGGTTCAGGCCCCTCGCCATAACCACCAAGCCAGCGGAATGCAGAAGCATGAGCGGCGATGGCCGCTTTGGTCTTTTCGACTGTCCCGTCGAAGGCGGGCATCGAGAATGAGAGTGATCAAGCCGAACGAGCTATTAGTACCGGTAAGCTTCATGCGTTGCCGCACTTCCACACCCGGCCTATCGACGTGGTGGTCTTCCACGGCTCTTCAGGGAGAAATCGTTTCGAGGTGGGTTTCCCGCTTAGATGCCTTCAGCGGTTATCCCGTCCGTACATAGCTACCCTGCAATGCGGCTGGCGCCACAACAGGTCCACCAGAGGTACGTCCATCCCGGTCCTCTCGTACTAAGGACAGATCCTCTCAATTCTCCTACACCCACGGCAGATAGGGACCGAACTGTCTCACGACGTTCTGAACCCAACTCACGTACCACTTTAATCGGCGAACAGCCGAACCCTTGGGACCTGCTCCAGCCCCAGGATGTGATGAGTCGACATCGAGGTGCCAAACGATCTCGTCGATATGGACTCTTGGAGATCATCAGCCTGTTATCCCCGGCGTACCTTTTATCCGTTGAGCGATGGCCCACCCACGCGGGACCACCGGATCACTATGGCCGACTTTCGTCTCTGCTCGACATGTCCGTCTCGCAGTCAGGCGGGCTTATGCCATTGCACTCGACGACCGATTTCCGACCGGTCTGAGCCCACCATCGCGCGCCTCCGTTACTCTTTGGGAGGCGACCGCCCCAGTCAAACTGCCTGCCATGCGCTGTCCCGGACCCGGATGACGGATCGCGGTTAGACATCCATGTCGCCAAGGGTGGTATTTCAAGGGCGGCTCCACGCGAGCTGGCGCCCGCGCTTCAAAGCCTTCCACCTATCCTACACATGCCGACACGAATGCCAGCGCAAAGCTACAGTAAAGGTGCACGGGGTCTTTCCGTCTGACCGCAGGAACCCCGCATCTTCACGGGGAATTCAATTTCACTGAGCCGATGCTGGAGACAGCGGGGAAGTCGTTACGCCATTCGTGCAGGTCGGAACTTACCCGACAAGGAATTTCGCTACCTTAGGACCGTTATAGTTACGGCCGCCGTTTACCGGGGCTTCGATTCAAGGCGTGAACCTCTCCTCTTAACCTTCCGGCACCGGGCAGGCGTCAGACCCTATACGTCGTCTTGTCGACTTCGCAGAGCCCTGTGTTTTTGCTAAACAGTCGCCACCCCCTGGTCTGTGCCCCTCCCACGCGGTTGCCCACGCGGAAGGCCTCCTTATCCCGAAGTTACGGAGGTAATTTGCCGAGTTCCTTCAGCATCGTTCTCTCAAGCGCCTTGGCATGCTCTGCCAGTCCACCTGTGTCGGTTTCGGGTACGGTCTCGCGCGGGGGCTGTTTCCCGGGACCCTCCGGCCGCGCCTCCAATCCGATAAGGAGACACGACGGCTCGGATCCGTCACCACCCGCTGGCTCAGGACTATTCACCTGATTCCCATCGACTACGCCTTTCGGCCTCGCCTTAGGGGCCGGCTGACCCTGCGCAGATTAGCTTTACGCAGGAACCCTTGGACTTTCGGCGACAGCGTCTCTCACGCTGTTTGTCGTTACTCATGTCAGCATTCGCACTTCCGATACCTCCAGGGGCCCTCACGGGTCCCCCTTCACAGGCCTACGGAACGCTCCGCTACCGCTCATCCGAAGATGAACCCCAAGCTTCGGCTCGTGGCTTGAGCCCCGTTACATTTTCGGCGCAAGGACCCTTGGCTAGACCAGTGAGCTGTTACGCTTTCATAAAGGATGGCTGCTTCTAAGCCAACCTCCTGGTTGTTTTGGGGTCCTCACATCCTTTCCCACTTAGCCACGAATTGGGGGCCTTAGCTGTAGGTCAGGGTTGTTTCCCTCTCCACGACGGACGTTAGCACCCGCCGTGTGTCTCCCGTGCACTGCTTCCAGGTATTCGGAGTTTGGTTAGGTTTGGTACCGTTGTGGACAGCCCTAGCCCATCCAGTGCTCTACCCCCTGGAGCATTCACACGAGGCGCTACCTAAATAGCTTTCGCGGAGAACCAGCTATCTCCGGGTTTGATTGGCCTTTCACCCCTAGCCACAAGTCATCCGAGGCTTTTTCAACAGACACCGGTTCGGTCCTCCAGTGCGTGTTACCGCACCTTCAACCTGCTCATGGCTAGATCACCCGGTTTCGGGTCTGGCGCGTCGAACTGAACGCCCTGTTCAGACTCGCTTTCGCTGCGCCTACGCCTCACGGCTTAAGCTTGCTCGACACGCCAAGTCGCTGACCCATTATACAAAAGGTACGCGGTCACCCAGGACGAACCTTGGGCTCCCACTGTTTGTAGGCATCCGGTTTCAGGATCTGTTTCACTCCCCTCGTCGGGGTGCTTTTCACCTTTCCCTCACGGTACTGGTGCACTATCGGTCGCTGAGGAGTACTTAGGCTTGGAGGGTGGTCCCCCCATGTTCAGACAGGATTACACGTGTCCCGCCCTACTCGTATCCCACGCCATGCCTTATCCGTACGGGGCTGTCACCCATATCGCCCGACTTTCCAGACGGTTCCGGTTCACATGACGCAGGCGTTGGCCTGATCCGCGTTCGCTCGCCACTACTGACGGAGTCTCGTTGATGTCCTTTCCTCCGGGTACTTAGATGTTTCAGTTCCCCGGGTTCGCCTCAAATCCCTATGGATTCAGGATCTGATACCTTCTGGTAGTGACCAGTAACCGGTGACCAGAGACCAGACTGTTCCGGTCACTGCTCACTAGCCACTGGTCACTGAAGGTGGGTTTCCCCATTCGGAAATCCTCGGATCAAAGCGCGTTCGCAGCTCCCCGAGGCTTATCGCAGCGTACCACGTCCTTCATCGCCTCTCAGCGCCAAGGCATCCACCGAATGCCCTTAAGACACTTGATCGCTCCCATGATCCATGCACGCACCCCCGGAGGGACACGACACGGACAAGAAGAACGAAAGGCCCTCCCGCGCTCGGCAAGCACGACAGAGCCGTCCTGCCCATGCGGACCCGATAAGATCCGCACGGCCAGATAAAGACCAGAGACGACCATGCTCGCCGAGGCCGAAGCCCCGACGATCCACGATCGTCATCCTATGCCGAACGCGCCCGGGTGACCGATCTTACGACCGGCGCTGGTGTCCCAGACGCGTCCATCCTCTTCACGATGTCAAACATCGCCGCCACTCGGATCACGAAGACCACGAGCAGAGGCGAACCTTGCTCTTCAAACGGATACAGCCGGCTCTACACCTGCGCTCAGCATGCGCTGATCACCTGGTGGAGCCGGACGGGATCGAACCGACGACCTCATGCTTGCAAAGCACGCGCTCTCCCAACTGAGCTACGGCCCCTGCCGGTGAACGGAGAATCGACCCGGCGCGACGCGCCGAAAGGCCGACCGGCCGCCGCGCCTGATGGCGCGGACGTTCGCGGCCATGCCGCGAACAAACCAGAAGACCAGCAGTGTCGGCGCGCGAAGCGCA
>NZ_JAYGIH010000057.1:0-2691 GCF_034932455.1 Leptolyngbya sp. CCNP1308
TCCCGGCAATAAATCCTTGATGCGGTCCCATTGGTCATCGCGCAGCGCATAGCGTCGGGTCGTCATTGAACTTCGATGGGATGAGATACTACTGTCCCAGTTTACCTAATTGATGACACGCCCTAGCACTCTGTCGATTAGCGCTATGCCGTTAGCTTCCGATCGCGCCAGCACTTGCAGCTGATAGCCTTTATCCCAGTCGGTATAGGCGCACATGGTTCGACCTTTCCGCCACACAAACCCGCCGCCGGTCATGAAATTGCTATTGATGCGGTTGGCAAAGGTTTGGGCTACTGATGGGGTCAGCGTATCTGATTCGTAGCCCATGCAGCGAAAGCTGACGCGGCCCAGTCACCACTTCAAAACCGGGTTCAACGTCGCCCAAGTCTTCTTGAAAAAAGAGCACAATTTGCGGCTTGTATTTCCGCTCACTGTTAAAGCTGGTGACCGGAATGCCGATGTAAGGAACGTCGAATTTCAGCCGCCGCACGTAGTTAAACAACTCCCACCGCAATAGGGTCATGGGTAGCGAGTCTTCGTCTTTATGGGTGGCCCCATGGCGCAGACTGCCCCGCGTGGTGCCAATATCGGGTTCCCAGTCTTCACCGCCCAGGTCGCTGAAAAACTCTCTAACCTGGCGGTTGGCGTAGCGTCTGAACAAGTCTTGTAGGTGTTCGGCTTCAGAAAAGTTATCAGGGAGTGCCATTGGTTCCCGGCTCCATATCGGTGGCTGTTACGGCGGGGCCAGATCTGGCATTCTCTCCGGCCTCTTCATTGGGGGCTAAAAATTGGCTGTTGTCGGGGTAGCTCTCGGGCACCATGTCACGTAGGGCATTGGTGAAGTTTTCCCGCTGCTCACTTAGCTCGCCTATTTCTTCCTGAATCTCTCTTACTTCGCTGGTCACCATGGCGTAGCTGCTGGCCGTGTTTTCTGCCGCCTCTAGCCCGTCAAGAATGCGTGAGAACTTGCGGCGGCAGGCATCTTGGGCTTTCACCCGTTCAGCCATCCACGGGTAGGCTCGCTCGCCCACAACGCCCCATTTTTTTAGGGCGTTGCCGATTTTGCCGGTGTTCTCCGCTGTCCACTCTAGAACCTCCTGGGTGCCGTCGTGGATGCTACGCAGCGTCCAGACGATCATGGTGGCGCTGATGATGATGCGGTTAGCTTTGTTCCAGGTTTCGTTCAGGCCGTGCCATCGCTCGGCCCCAAACAGGTTCTCAAAGAAGTTGTTGGCCTGGGTGCCAAACCAGCCGTTCACGTCGAGGGCGTTGCCTTCCTCATCTTCGATGCCGAGCACGTCGAGGCCCTGCGCCAGGGCGTAGCCCATGGTCTCGCCCACGTCGCGGCTTACCATGCTGGCGTTGTGGAGCACGGTGATCAGCGTGAGAGCGTTGAGCACTTTTTGAATGCGGCTCATCTCCCAGGCTTTTTCTGCGAAGGCCTGCATTTTTTGCAGGTAGGCAAAAATGCCTCCATCAGCAGCTAGACCAGCGACCCCGCCAAGTGATCTCTCAATTTTTTTATCCAGTGCATCAAGTTTGTTGAACAGAGGAATGTTGCACCGGCATGAGTTATCGGTTTTAGTTGGCGGGCGAGGTGTGTCCCCAGCACCTGCATCACTAGGTTGAGGATTGTTTAGTGGTGTGGTGTTAGGCCCCTTTGCAGGAGAGCCTGACAACCCAGCGGCGGGGGCTACCGCTGGCATGGCATAGGGCAGGTTATACAGCCAGCTGGGCAGTGCAGGGTTTGGCTTGTCTTCGGGAGGGTTAACCGGGTCGCCGGGTCGGTGGGTGGTGTGGGTGGTGTGGGTGCGATCGTCGGGGCCGGAGGGGCAGCCGGGGCGGTAGGCGTGGCAAGTAGTGGAGCTCCAACGCGCCTGGGGAGGGTGCCGGTTTCGGGGTTCCCAGCGGGATTTCCTCCTGTGTCTGGTAGCCCGTCTAATCGAGTTATGTTCGAGAAATACGGGGATGGTTGCTGCCCTGCGGGTATGGCTTGCAACCCTCTAACAACAAGGTTGCCGGATTGGTCGCTAAACAAAGCAGACAGTAATCGGTTGCCCAATGAATTTACCGGGCCTAGGTCAAACCCCCGAATTGGGCCATAGACCTCATCGGTTACGCTCGCGGGGTTGCCTTGGAAATCTGTCCAGTTTGATGTCACCTGGTATAGAACCCCAGGCGATTGACCGCCAGTAAATGGCGGATCTCCTTCGTAGGTTGTGGTCAATGGTGCATCAACGGCACCAGTGGCCACAATGCCAGGGTTTTTACCACCAAAAAAATATTGCAGAGCATTTTTACCCCCTGGGTATTCAATGCCCAAGCTACCGGCGATCGCATCGCCCACGGCAAAGCCAAACCCAAAGGCCAGCACCCCCGCCGCAATTGCGCCAGCGGTAGCAGCAGCACTACTCGCTGTGGCAGCTCCACCGGCGACCCCACCGCCTGCGGCTGCCGCGCCGCCGCCTACAGGGGGGAGAGGAACACGGGGAATAGGGGCGGTTGGCAGGGGCGGTCTAGGGGCGACTGGCAAGTTTCGGATCGCGGCATCGGCAGGAAGAGACCTAAGCTCGACTTTATCCAATCAGGCGGCATGGCAAAGTAGCTCGGTCCAGGTGTCGAAGATAGGGCGAGGGACTTTAACGTACTCAAGGTCATCTCGTGATGTCTGAAAAAGCCGGGAAGCCCACA
>NZ_JAYGIH010000058.1:0-2316 GCF_034932455.1 Leptolyngbya sp. CCNP1308
TGCTACCTAACCTGCGAAGTTTGCCGTGCTAAAACGCCTCTCTCTCCTGCCCCTGCTCACCCTCTGTGGATTGCTCGGCACTACCCTGCCGGCCCGCCCCCAGGCTTTGACCCCCTACGTGCTGCCCCTCGACTACGACCTGATGACCGAGCAAGGGCTGTTTCTCGCCAATCAGGCCCAGCCCGAACGGCCCGATCAGGAGACCGGCCGCGATGAAGGTGACGATGGGCGAGGTTTTCAGAAGCCGCGCCGCAATGATGCAGACGAGTCCGACGCCCAGAAGCGTTATGGCGGGCAAGATGGCGAGGACGTCTGACATGGCGGCTCGGGTCGACTCCAGCGGCGGTGGCAAACGGCAACATAGGAGGCGGCGGCGCGTTGCGCCATCGCCTCGGCGCGCGGCGGTTATTCGGGCGTGGGCAAGCCGATTGAATATTGCGCCGCTGCACGTATCACTGGCGCCTTCAAAAGCGGCGTGGCTGGGCAATGACTGAATTTCTGGTGAGTACCGGCGCGATGAGCGCGCTGATGTGCCTGCTGCTGGCCGTTTTTCTTCTCGGCTCAAGCGGGCGGCTGACGCGGTCGAACCGGTATCTGGCCGGATTCCTGATCCTGACCGGCATCGACCTGGTGGGTCTGGTTGGCCTCATCTTGCCCGTTTCGGTTGCCGATGGGCTGGCCTACCGTGTTCCGCTCGCTTTTTTTCAAATGCCCTTCTTTTACGCCTATATCGTCACGGTGTGTCTGCCCGGGCGTCAGCTCAAACCCCATTTCGCCGTCGCACTGGCCGTGTGGGCCGTAGTCATGATGGACATGATCCTGCGCACTGGCGGATGGTTTCCCTTCTGGGCTGAAGTGGCGCTGCAGGTCCAGTTCTACGGGTATCTCGCCTTGAGCGCTCTGGCACTTGTCCGGTTTCAAAGGGCCTTGAAGCAAAGCCGGTCCGCCAGCCAGAGCATGCAGCTGCGATGGCTCTGGTCGGTCATCGCGGTGTCATTCGCAGCCCACGCGCTGGTGCTGGTTCGATTGATTGCGGTGTGGCAGGCTTGGCCGGTGTCCTGGTCTGCCCTGCAACTGGCCAACGGCCTTCTGGCGCTTGGAATTCTGTGCGGGCTGACATTGACCGCGCTGCTAAGGCCCGACTTGTTTCAGGCGCTGGATCCGGAGGATGCCGCGCCTCCAAGGTCCACGCTTCGCCCCGATGCGCAGGAGATTCTGGCGAAAAGACTGCGTCAGTATCTGGCCACGCACCGTCCCTATCTGGAACCGGAATTGACACTCAAGGCGTTGGCGCGCCGGCTGGGTGCGGGGGAGCGTGATTTGTCGCACGTGCTCAACCATCATCTGGGCCAGCATTTTTTCGACTTCATCAATGCGGCGCGGATCGCTCATGCTATGCAGTTGATCCGTGAGGATGGTGCGCGTCTCAAGACCCTGATCGACATTGCCTATGCGTCAGGGTTCAACAGCAAATCCTCTTTCAACACGGCCTTTAAAAAGCATGCCGGCCAGACACCGAGCGCGTTCAGGTCGTCACAAAATCCAGACTGACAAACGCGCGTCCGACTTCGCGAAGTCGGACGACGCCGGGTCTTACACAGGGCTAACAGCTTGGCCGACTGAAGTCTGGAGGACCCCATGAAACTGAAATCCGTAATCGTGTCTCTTGTTATCGGTGTGCTTGGCGCAGCGCCGGCGCTCGCCATGCCCGCTTTTGATGAAGGTGCGGCGCGCGAAGCGATAAGGCAGGCTTTGGAACCTTGGACGGGCGAGGAGGCAGGCCCTGGCGCGATCATTCAGGTAGCTCACCGCGGTGAGCCGGTCATAACTGACATGATTGGATACGCGGATCTGGAGCACGCGGTGCCGATCACCGCGGATACCCGCTTTCACGCCGCGTCCATATCCAAGCAGTTCACTGCCTACGCGATTGTTCGCCTGTCCAGCGAAGGTTTGGTCGATCTCGATGCCTCGCTCGCCGCCTATATCCCCGAAGCCGGGATTTATCGCGATGTGACCGTTCGGGATTTGCTGGCGCACACGCACGGCATTCGCGAATGGACGAGCCTGATTGGCGCCAGCGGTTTCAGACAGGAAGATGTCGTCACCAATGCCCACGCGCTTGACCTGATCCTGCGCCAGCAGGCCATGAATGCTCCGCCCGGTGAATCGTTCTCGTACAGCAATTCAGGCTTTCTCTTGCTGGCCGAGATCGTTGAGCGGATCACCGGACTAAGCCTGTCTGACTATAGCCGGGAGCTGATTTTCACGCCGCTGGGTATGGATGACACGGTTTTTGTGGATAGCCTGACCATG
>NZ_JAYGIH010000059.1:0-1426 GCF_034932455.1 Leptolyngbya sp. CCNP1308
TGCTCCAGTTTTTGCTGCCGGTCTTTAACATCCCAGAACCCCTGCTGTCCCATAGCATTCATACGTCAACAAACCAACCTTATGATCTCATATTGAGATCGCTCTGGCTATTTTTCGAGGTGCCCTCTAGTCTCCTTCTGCTAGGAGTAGCTTTGCCTGGCCTAGCCCAGCAACGGAGATTAGTTGAAGAAGGTTGCCGCCAGGGCTCATGTTGGGCTACTTATTTCTTAGACAAGCGGCTTATTCATCAAAATCAGCTTGGTGGTCAAAATAGTAAGCTTTATGAGGTAAGTCTGGAGGTAAGTTCTGACTAAGATGGCACTAAAAGCCGCACTCAATGGGTATATTGCTCATTAGACAAACCCTTTGTCGCTTTTGATTTTCCTGAAGAGGATAATGTGTTTGTTTATTTTCACTATCTTAGTCCTGCGAATTCATTAGAAATCGGTGGCTATAATTCAGGTAGTTACAGCCTCTATTGGGCAGTATGCCATGATCGCTTCAATGTTGATCCATTTGCTTTGACTTCGATTGCTAGGCAGATAGGTTATAGCGAAAGCATGACTAATTATCAAGTAGAATTGCCTAGAGTCTTTTTTGAGTCAGTTATAGATGGTCAGTGATTGAATTGGTTACTTTAAGCGCATCAAGGGACTGAAATCAAATTATGACCATTTAAATCAATGACCAAGTGGTCTTTCCACACTGAATTTGACTTAGAAGAATTTATCTGGGCCAATTTAGAGCCATTATTCAACCTCAAGCCCCTCGCTCGCCAGTACGTCATCCAAGGCCAGATCTGTGACATCCTGGCCATTACCCTAGAACAGCAGCTTATCGTCCTCGAACTGAAGAACGTAGAGGATCGCTATGTGGTGCAGCAACTCACCCGCTACTACGCCAGCCTGCGCCAGATTCAGCCCTTTGCCGAACAAGTAGACTACAGCCTGCCCATCCATCTGATAGCGATCGCCCCCACATTTCACACCCACAACCACATTGACCGGGAGTATCACCGTCTCGACTTTGAGTTCTACCAATTCAGCATTGCTGAGGATGGCGATCGCTTCAGATTCCAGCTTGCCAATGCCGACTCAGCAGCAGAGACAGCAGTTGAGGTGGATCCTAAATTTCATCCTTTCCTGCGGTCTACCGAGGGAGACTTAGAGGGTGTTTGAAAAGTCCGATGGGGTCAAAAATCATGCTAATCGCCTGACCATGATCCGTATCATGGCAAGGTAGATGAGGGTTTCTGACGTTTCCGGCAGCCGTTCGTAGTCTCGCACCAAGCGTTGGCATCCCATCAACCATCCGAAGGTACGCTCGACGACCCAGCGTTTCTTCAGCAGGACAAATCCTTTGGTCTGCTGCGGTCGTAAGACGACCTCGACGATCCAGCGACAGGTATCCATCACCCACATCATGA
>NZ_JAYGIH010000060.1:0-1395 GCF_034932455.1 Leptolyngbya sp. CCNP1308
GGCCCGGCAGGAGGCCGGCGGGGAAGGTGAGGTAGATCCACCAGGCGAAGAGGAAGAAGGTCGGGATGACGAAGGCGAAGGCGAGGATGTACTTGACCCCCGACGCCAGCGCGTTCTTCACCCGCGAGGCCCCCATCTCGTAGGCCAGGAAGCCCGCGTGGATGATGACCATGAGCGCCAGGCACCACCAGTAGTAGATTTCCATGTTGATGGTGCCCGACATGGCGATTTGCCGCTCGAGCTCGTCGAGCCGTGCAGTCAGCTCCGGTTCCATTGTCTGATGCCTTCTGATGTGCGGCCTGCCCGCCGCGCTGCCGCACCGTGCTGGGAGCGACCCCTCCCGCCGCTCCAGGTGCCCGTTCGCAGCCCGTCGTCACGCCTGACCTGTTCAGGTGGGCGTTCCCCATGCGTCTCGTGCCGTGATCCGACCGAGCAGCCTTCAATGTCGAAAATCTCCGCAGTCCACAGGCGGGCCTGCACAGCAAACGGGCGAACGGGGCGCGCACGGCCCCGTCGGAACCCTGTAACCGCCGGCCCGTCGGGAGAGGTCTGCAAGGGCGAGGCCAGCCGCGCCCGCACATACTCGCATGACGACCAATTCCAACCGATGGGCACCAAAATCGTCCAATACCGCTTGCAACGGTTGCGCGTGTGGGCCTACGCTTCCCCGCGGCCCAGCGGGAGAGGGAGACGGAGATGACGGCACGCGTCGCCATTGTCGGATCGGGGCCGTGCGGCCTCGCCCAGCTTCAGGCCTTCGAGACGGCGCGCGCGGCCGGCGCCGCCATCCCGGAACTGGTCTGCTTCGAGAAGCAGGACGACTGGGGCGGGCTGTGGAACTACACGTGGCGGACCGGCCTCGACGAGCACGGCGAGCCGGTCCACGGGTCGATGTACCGCTATCTGTGGTCGAACGGTCCCAAGGAATGCCTCGAATTCGCCGACTACACGTTCGACGAGCATTTCGGCCGTCCCATCCCCTCCTTCCCGCCGCGCGAGGTGCTGTACGACTACATCACCGGGCGAGCCACAAAGAGCGGGGTGCGCCGGCACATCCGCTTCTCCAACGCAGTGCGCATGATCGCCTGGTCCGAGACCACCGGCCGCTTCACCGTCACGGCGGAAGACCTGCCGGCCGGCCGCACCTATTCGGAGGAGTTCGACCACGTGGTGGTCGCTTCGGGCCACTTCTCGGTGCCGAACGTGCCCGCCTTCGAGGGCATCGAGCGGTTTCCCGGCCGCGTCCTGCACGCCCACGACTTCCGCGACGCGCAGGAATTCTCCGGCAAGCGGCTGCTCATCGTGGGCGCGAGCTATTCGGCCGAGGACATCGGCCTGCAATGCCACAAATACGGGGCGCGGCACGTCACCATGTGCTGGCGCACGAAGCCGATG
>NZ_JAYGIH010000061.1:0-1300 GCF_034932455.1 Leptolyngbya sp. CCNP1308
AGGAACGTGGATTAAATAACCTGAACTTCTGGGACGGCGGTGTAGTTCCATTGAGGCAAGAGGTCATCAAAGACAATTGTCATCGTGGCTTTGAAGTCTTCAGCTACTTTTCGCCCCGTTTGGTAGGGCTTGTCGAGAATGGTCGTAAACACCTTCAGTCCAGTCCGAGTCGTCGTCCGTGCGATGAGGTCTTGAACGGTCTGAACACGGTCAAAGATCATGCCTTGACACGCCCGTGAGACATGGGGAAACAAGCGGTGCTCAATGGGATTGTACTTGGAAGTATACGGGGGATAGTGAGCGATGCGAATCTCGATTCCCAGGTCGTTGGCTAACTGCTGCAAGTCCTGTTTGAAAAGGTAATAGCGTGAGCTATTGCTCCCTCCCCCATCACACAACAGCAAAATTGAGTCAGCCAAAGGGTACCGATGTTGGCCATAGGTGGTCCACCAGTAGCGAATCGAGTCACAGGCAAACTCGGTGGTATCGTGGCTGGTGCCAATCTGGATGTAGCCCACGTTATCGCTCAGGTCATATAACCCGTGAGGAATGGCGACCCCAGTGGCCAAGCTAGCCCAGTCGTGGTCAAACACCTCAATGGGTGCTTGAGTGTAGAGGACGCCCTCTCGGTACAAATTGCCAATCAGTTCTCTTTTTTTGTGTCCATACTCATCACGGGATTGCCTGCGGCCTGATAGGTGTCCTTCAGTCGCTCGATGGCCTCAAATTGTTCGTTACGCTGCTCACTGGTTCCAGTGGCCAGCGTTTTCACCGCTTTGCGTTTACGAAAATGGTGCTTCTTTAACAACTGGTCGACCACCGTTACACTCACCGTGATGCCCTCGTCCTGAAGCAAGTCGGCAATCTCGTGACGCTTGAGATTCGTCCACTTGAGCGTTTCATCCATCGGCGAACCCGCCGTATGACGCTCCAGCACGCGCAAGAATGTCTCGTCTAACTCAGCAATGGTGGCTAACGCCGATTTTCGCCCCCCGCCAGGCTGTCGAATCCGCTCCTGCTCCAAGGCCGGTGTGTCGTTCAGTTCGGCCAGTCCCAGCGCCAAGGTTTCGTGATGACATCCCAATAACCTTCGAATATAGGCTTGCCCGCCGTACCCTAATTTCACCGCTTCGATAGCCGCATAGCGACGACGATCCTTCTCTGACAACGACTGATAGTACCGTTGCATTTGAGCTTCAATTGGGGCAGGGTAGGGGGTGATCATCTATCCGCTCCTCTCGCTACCTCTCTAGCTTAGGAGCCCAACCCGCAGTATTACACCTTATTCAATCCACGATCC
>NZ_JAYGIH010000062.1:0-1218 GCF_034932455.1 Leptolyngbya sp. CCNP1308
AGCCTGTCACAATCACAGACATGTACATGGGCGAAGGCTTGAGCCGGATGATGGGTAACTGTCAAGTCCGGTTCTTTGGGGGGAGGGATGCGGCGACGTATGCCCTCCTACCCGACAACTTCGACTTTCTCAACCTAACCTCCGCCACCCAAGAGCGAGAGCTAGAAAAAGCTCTGGTCGAAAGAATTAGGGATTTTCTGCTGGAGCTGGGCGTCGGGTTTGCTTTCGTCGGCAGTCAGTATCGCTTGGAGGTCTCTGGCAATGAGTACTTCATGGACATGCTGTTCTACCACCTCAAGCTGCGGTGCTATGTGGTCATTGACCTGAAGGTTACTGAGTTTCGCCCTGAGTACACAGGCAAAATGAACTTCTACGTCGCGGCCGTGGATGACCTGCTGCGCCACCCCGATGACCAGCCCACCATCGGCATCGTGCTGTGTAAATCGAAGAACAAAACTGTTGCAGAATACGCCCTGCGCAATGTCAATACCCCGATCGCCGTTGCCACCCACAGTCTGCCAGAACAACTCAAAGCCAACCTACCCACCATCGAACAGCTCGAAATGGAGATGGATACGGTGGTGACTGAGCTATTGGAGGAGAATAAAGCGGTTGAAACGTGAACTAGCCACGCCGTCTTTTGCACCGATTTCGGACACCCTTCCATGAGAGTTTGCTGGGATGCTACACATAGCAATCCAGCCCTCGAAAATCCATGACCGCACCAGGCAAGGACATCTCAATCGCGCCTTTTTTTATAGTCTTGCCTCATGTGCGTAAATTCATCGCCCAAGACGATACGAACGCGTTCACCATCTTCCTTTCGGACAGTCAGCTCACTGAGACCTAGTTCCGATAGACCATCGGCTAAGGTCAGCAATTGTTTAGTCAAATCTGGTGTGTCCATATCCATCCGTCATTATAGTTCGCTTGTATTATCATCCAGGACAGCGGTGCCCCCTCTAGCCGGTGCCATAACCATGCAAGGGCTTCCAGTATCAGACAATCATTGCCGCTATTTTCCTCAATTCGAATCACCCTGAAAGCATTGACAGATGGGAGCTATAGGCACTCAGTCCCCCAACAGCTCTCTAAGAGGGTGTTTGAAAAGTTAGGGCTTGAGTAAAAAAGCTCACTCCGTATAAGTTGCAGATGAATGTCAGCAATGCCGGAGTGAGACGATGAGTAAAGACTACCCCAGCAACCTAACCCGAGACC
>NZ_JAYGIH010000063.1:0-1146 GCF_034932455.1 Leptolyngbya sp. CCNP1308
GAAGCTAGAGAATCACATTGGTGCGATCTGGACGTTCATCCACGACTACAATCGCCGCGTCAGAGAGAAGTTGGCAGAACGGGAATCGCCTACGTTTTCCTCTGTCCTTTACTAAAGTGCACTACCACTTAGCGGTGATGGGACAATCCGCCAGTGATTTTTGGACGAGAAAAAAAGACCCCTGGGCGGACGGTTCGCTACAGTAGGCAGGGTTTTAGTTGCAGATGTTCTCAGCTTGGAAACCGACGTCACAGGCTCTCTACGGTGACCAGTTCATATCTAATGACTTGGGCATAGATATCATGGCTAGCGCTTTCCGCAATGGCCTTCCAGTCGTCCTGCGTCAGCACCTTACCCAAGACTGATCGAATCTCGGCGTGAACCGTCTCAGTCATCTCCCATTCCCCTTGCGGTTTTGAGAGCTTCGCCTCCAGCAGCGTCATCAAGGTTTCCTGGATCTCAGCTTTGGGCTGATGAAGCCGCGCCATAATCAGTTCCTAGCCCTTCGTTTCAGCCGCCTCTGTCCCGATGCCCAGATCCCACTCGGTCACCAACTTCTGCCACGCCTGCATCACTATGGCACGCAGCTCGGCAAAGTGGCTGTAGCCCTGGGGGTTAGCCATGACCGCGCCTAAATGAGTACCCCAACCATAGCCAGCGCTGACCTCGCAGCCTGCCGATTCTTCCTGGCGAACTGACTCTCTCAGCCATTCTTCGTCGTAGGTGAAGGTTTCCCAATCGAAGCATTGTGGCAGTCTCCCATGAGTATTTGAACTGGGGTTTCAAGGTTAGCCATGATCAGGCGCTGAACTATTCACCCGCCTGGTGTTTAAGAAGAGTCATCACATCTTCCGAAATCCAAAGTCCTGCATCTCGTAAAGCTTGTAAAGGTTCAGCGACAGTAGGAATGAGCCCCCGCCGTTTTGCCAAAACCAGTGCGCCCCCTGTCCCTATCGTCGGAATATTGAGGGAACGGGCACACCGCCTGGCGGCAGCGTCATCAACCATCGCTCGAAACTTAGGGCGTGTCATCAATTAGGTAAACTGGGACAGTAGTATCTCATCCCATCGAAGTTCAATGACGACCCGACGCTATGCGCTGCGCGATGACCAATGGGACCGCATCAAGGATTTATTGCCGGGACG
>NZ_JAYGIH010000064.1:0-1055 GCF_034932455.1 Leptolyngbya sp. CCNP1308
AGAGCGTTACCACGGGGGAGTACCTCTTCGGGGAATACAAACTTCTCATGGGGCTGGTCGGTCGGGGCCATCCAGGCCCGGATGCCTTCGTTCAGCAAGATGTTCTTGGTGTAGAAGGTCTCAAACTCGGGGTCTTCTGCCGCCCGAATCTCTTGGGACACAAAGTCATAGGCCCGCAGGTTCAAACCGAGACCCACAATGCCTACCGCACTCATCCACAAACCGGTAACCGGCACAAACAGCATGAAGAAGTGCAGCCAACGCTTGTTCGAAAACGCAATCCCAAAAATCTGAGACCAGAATCGGTTGGCGGTCACCATCGAGTAGGTCTCTTCTGCCTGGGTCGGCTCGAAGGCGCGGAAGGTGTTGGCGTTCTCGCCGTCTTTGAACAGCGTGTTCTCAACGGTGGCACCGTGGATGGCGCACAGCAGCGCTCCGCCCAAGACACCCGCTACTCCCATCATGTGGAAGGGATTGAGCGTCCAGTTGTGGAAGCCTTGCAGGAACAGCAGAAAGCGGAAGATCGCCGCCACGCCGAAGCTCGGCGCAAAGAACCAGCCCGACTGGCCCAAGGGGTACATCAGAAACACGCTGACGAAGACTGCGATCGGGGCCGAGAAGGCGATCGCGTTGTAGGGGCGCAGGCCGACCAGACGAGCAACTTCAAACTGACGCAGCATAAAGCCAATCAGTCCAAAGGTGCCGTGCAGGGCGACGAAGCTCCACAGACCGCCCAGTTGGCACCAGCGCACAAAGTCGCCCTGGGCTTCGGGACCCCACAGCAGCAGCAGGGAGTGACCCAGGCTGTTGGCGGGGGTGGAGACGGCAACGGTCAAAAAGTTGCACCCTTCCAGGTACGACGACGCCAGGCCGTGGGTGTACCAGGAGGTCACAAAGGTGGTGCCGGTCAGCCAGCCGCCCACCGCCATAAAGGCGCAGGGAAACAGCAGTAGGCCTGACCAGCCGATAAAGACAAAGCGATCGCGCTTGAGCCAGTCGTCGAGAACGTCGAACCATCCTCGCTCGGCTTGCGCGCGTCCCATTGCTATGGTCAT
>NZ_JAYGIH010000065.1:0-961 GCF_034932455.1 Leptolyngbya sp. CCNP1308
TATAGCTATAGCCAGTCTGATTAGGACATAATCTAGAGGTAGAGACATCCCCACCTGTGTGCCATGGCCAAACCCTACAGCCTCGATTTGCGACAAAAAGTCGTTGACGCCATCGAACTGGATGGGATGAAGAAGAGCGAAGCCAGTGTTGCTTTTGGGATCAGTCGCAACACTATCGACTTGTGGCTCAAGCGTAAAGCCGCTACGGGGAGCGTAGCGCCCCAGGTCAACTCAAGGGCTCGCCGCCAGCGACGGATTACTGATTGGGATGGGTTTCGCGCCTTTGCCGAGCAGCATCGTGACAAAACCCAAGCTGAGATGGCGGAGTGTTGGCCAGGTCAGATGAGTCAACGAACCATCTCGCGGGCCTTAGACATCATCAACTGGACACGAAAAAAAAGACCTACGGCTACCGTCAGCGAGACGAGCAAACGCGACAGGCGTTCGTAGCTCGAGTTCCAGAGCCAATAGCCCGACATCTGGTTTACGTGGATGAGTCGGGAATGGATGAGCGCGATGCCTACGGATACGGCTATGCCCCAGCGGGTGAGCGGTGCTATGACCTTAAATCCGGGCGACGCAGTGGGCGCGTCAATATGATCGCCGGGTATCGGGGGCATCAACTCATTGCGCCGTTTACCGTTGAAGGAGCCTGCAACCGCACCGTCTTCGAAACCTGGTTGGAGACCTGCTTGATTCCAGAGTTATGCCCAGGAGACTGGGTGGTGCTCGATAATGCCACCTTTCACCATGGCGGACGCATTGCCGAATTGATTGAATCGGCAGGTTGTGAAGTGGTTTATCTCCCACCCTATTCCCCTGACCTAAATCGCATTGAAAAGTGCTGGGGGTGGTTGAAAAGCCGGATTCGAAAAGCCCTTCCTCATGATGATGGTCTGCGGGCTGCCATTGAGGCCGTCCTCAAGCAAGCCGCGTCCTAACCTAAGTGGCTATAGCTATA
>NZ_JAYGIH010000066.1:0-837 GCF_034932455.1 Leptolyngbya sp. CCNP1308
CGGCGGGCCGCGCAAGAGCGGCTGCTGAGTGAGATTGCCCAGCGCATTCGCCAGACCCTCAACCTGGAGGCAATTCTCACTACCACCGTCACCGAGGTGCAGCAGTTTTTGCACACTGACCGGGTGATGATCTACCAGTTCGATGCCAATGGCAGCGGCACGGTGACTGCCGAAGCCGCGACGCCGGGACTACCCTCCCTGCTGGGTCAACGAATTCAAACCACCGCCGACGCCACCCACCTGGCGGGCTATCTGCGAGGCGAGGTTAGAGCCTATGCCAATATCGAGGTGGAGGAGACAATTCCCTGCCCGATGGATCGCCTCACCCAGGCCCAGGCCAAGGTGATTGTGCCGATTGTGCAGGGCAATAGCCTGTGGGGTATGCTGCTGGCCTACCACAGCCAGAGCCCCCACCCCTGGGCAACATCTGAGCTAGATGTGCTGAAGCGACTGGCCACCCAGCTGGCGATCGCAATTCAGCAGTCGCAGCTGTACCAGCACATCCAAACCGTGAACCGCCAGCTCGAACACCTGGCCACCCACGACGGCCTCACCCAGCTGGCCAACCGCCGCAGCTTTGATATTAACCTTCAGCAGGAGTGGAACCGCCTGCTGCGGGTTCAGGCTCCCCTGAGCCTGATTTTGTGCGACATCGACTACTTCAAACCCTACAACGACACCTACGGCCACCCCGCCGGGGATGTATGTTTACAGCAGGTGGCCCAGGCCCTAGAGCAGGTGGCCCAGCGCCCCGCCGACCTGGTGGCCCGCTACGGCGGCGAAGAGTTTGTCCTGGTGCTGCCCGACACTGACCAAGCCGGGGCCGAGGCGATCGCC
>NZ_JAYGIH010000067.1:0-804 GCF_034932455.1 Leptolyngbya sp. CCNP1308
ACTTAACCCGAGCCCAGTACGAACTTCTGAGTGATTTACTGCCCGCCGCCAAGCCCGGTGGCCGTCCGCGAAGCGTGGATTTATGGGAGATTCTCAACGCCATCCTGTATTTACTCGTCGAGGGCGTGCAATGGCGGGCGTTACCGGGAGACTTTCCGCCATGGCCAACGGTGTATACCTACTTTCGTAACTGGCGGAAGGATGGCACCTGGATCGCCCTTCATGACCATCTGCGGGAATGGGTACGCATCGAGCAAGACCGCCGCGCCCAGCCGTCAGAGGCGGTCATTGATAGCCAAAGTGTGAAAAGTTCAGCCTTCGTACATGAGGCGGTGGGCTACGATGCGGGTAAAAAGATTAAAGGTCGCAAACGGTTCGCCGTCGTCGATACGCTGGGCCTAGTGGCACGGGTGTTGGTCACCGCCGCCAATGTGCCCGTGCGAGAGGGCGGCAAGCAGGTGCTTGCCCGAGTTAAAGAAATGGGAGCCTCGATGGCCCGGCTAAATCTGATTTGGGCCGATGGAGGGTTTGACGGCCCCGCCTTCATGATGTGGGTGATGGATACCTGTCGCTGGATCGTCGAGGTCGTCTTACGACCGCAGCAGACCAAAGGGTTTGTCCTGCTGAAGAAACGCTGGGTGGTCGAGCGGACCTTTGGATGGTTGATGGGATGCCGACGCTTGGTGCGAGACTACGAACGGTTGCCGGAAACATCGGAAACCCTCATTTACCTCGCCATGATCCGTATCATGGTCAGGCGATTAGCATGATTTTTGACCCCATCCGACTTTTCAAACACCCTCT
>NZ_JAYGIH010000068.1:0-719 GCF_034932455.1 Leptolyngbya sp. CCNP1308
GTAATGAATCAAGTCACAGTCCAAACGTCTAAGACTGGGGCCAACGCGCCCACAGTGGAATGGAAGACCCTCCCCTGGCGACAGCTAGAGGCGAAGGTGTTCAAGCTGCAAACGAGGATTTACCGAGCTGAACAGAATGGTGATGTGAAAACCGTTCACAAACTGCAAAAGACCCTGATGCGGTCATGGGCAGCTCGCTGCCTGGCGGTGCGTAAGGTTACTCAGGACAACCGAGGCAAGCAGACAGCCGGGATTGATGGTGTCAAATCCCTCACCCCAGCTCAACGTTTGCAACTGGCCCAAAACCTCTCCTTGAGCGACAAATCAGCCCCGGTTCGACGGGTACTGATTCCCAAGCCAGGGAAAACGGAAAAACGGCCCCTCGGGATTCCGACTATGACCGAACGGGCTCGCCAGGCCCTGGTCAAACTAGCCCTGGAGCCCCAGTGGGAGGCCAAATTTGAGCCTCATTCCTACGGTTTCAGACCCGGTCGCTCAGCACAAGACGCCCTTAGGGCAATTCAACAGGCGACCCAGCAGAAAGCCAAATACGTGCTGGATGCGGATATCGCCAAGTGCTTCGACCAAATTGATCAGAGCAAGTTGTTGGATAAGCTCGACACCTTTCCCAGCCTGAGGCGTCAGATTAAAGCCTGGCTCTCAGCGGGGGTAATTGAAGGGGCAAACTGGTTCCCCACGGAACGCGGAACGCCTCAAGG
>NZ_JAYGIH010000069.1:0-712 GCF_034932455.1 Leptolyngbya sp. CCNP1308
CCCTAGCCCAAATTGGAGCCTATATTCAGGCCGACCACGGCCATGTGGCGGCCCTACCTGACGCCGCTGCCCCGCCAGAAGGAACGATGCAAGTTACCCACCAGTGGTACCGCCCCAACTGCCCCGTGGTGCGCCAAATTCCCGCTGCCATTCCGATGGCGGCGTTTCCATGGGCTACGGCGGCGCTACTGCGGCGGGAGGTGATCAACGTGCCCCAGGTGGGGGCGCTGCCCGCCGACTGCGCCACCGATCGCATCAGTTGGCAGAGGTTGGATGTCGGGGCCGTGCTGTCTGTGCCCCTGGTTCAAAAGACTCGGGTGGTGGGCTACGTAGGGTTTCTTACCCTGGGCCGACCCGCCGCGTGGGATGGCAATACCCAGCAGATGGTGCAGGTGCTGGCCCAGACCATTGCCTCTGCCCAGTATCGGCTGCAGGCCGAGCGCCTGCTGGCCAGGCGAGAGGCCCAAAGCTGGGCCATATTCTCGGTCATGCCCGATCTGCTGATCCGTATGGGAGCCGACGGCCGATACCGCGAAGTGCTGAGTCAAAATCACCCTTTGGACGTTGTTCCATCCCAGAGTCGGATTGGTCGCCACGTGTCGGAGATTTTGCCCGCCGACGTGGTTGAGCTCAATCTTCAGGCCATCAGCCAGGCCCTGGCGACCCATGAGGTGCAAACCCACGAACAGCAGATTTTGGTGGGAGATCGCCT
>NZ_JAYGIH010000070.1:0-683 GCF_034932455.1 Leptolyngbya sp. CCNP1308
CTACAACATTGGCGATCGCAAGCGCAGCGAGATTGCCCTGCGGCAGCTCAACCAGTCTCTAGAGGCCAAGGTGGCCGAGCGCACCGCCGAATTGGCCGATCGCAATGCCGAGCTAGAGGCCAGCAACAGTGCCCTTCACCTGAGCAATCTGCGCTTTCGCAACGCCTTTGACTACGCCGGCATTGGCATGGCTTTGGTCAGCCTAGAGGGCCATTGGCTAGAGGTTAATCGCTCCCTGTGTGAAATCACGGGCTATGACGAAGCCGAACTGCTCGCCACCACCTTTCAGGCCATCACCCACCCCGACGACCTAGACACCGATCTAGATCTGGTGAGGCAGCTGCTCAGTCAAGAAATTCGCTACTACCACCTTGAAAAGCGCTACCGCCACAAGCAGGGCCACTGGATTTGGATCCTGCTCAGCGTATCGATTGTGACCGACGAGCAGCAGGTGCCGCTCTATTTTGTGTCTCAAATTCAGGATATCAACGATCGCAAGCAGTCAGAAATCGCCCTACACAAAAGCCAAGCCATGCTGCTAGAGGCCCAGAAGATCGGCCACGTTGGCAGCTGGGAGTACGACATCGCTACCCAAAAAGTGACCTGGTCCGCCGAAAAATTTCGGATTTTGGGGCGCGACCCAGCCCTGGGCGCACCCAGCTTCGACGAGCTGCTGCGGCTCT
>NZ_JAYGIH010000071.1:0-638 GCF_034932455.1 Leptolyngbya sp. CCNP1308
GGGCTCGGGTTAAGTTGCTGGGGTAGTCTTTACTCATAGCCTCACTCCGGCGTTGCTGACATTCATCTGCAACCTACACGGAGTGAGCTTTTTTACTCAAGCCCTAACTTTTCAAACACCCTCTTAGATCTACAGACGCAAGAAGACCACCTCAAACATCGGTAGGCCGTAGTTTGTCCATCTTCAGCCGATCTAGATAACGGTCTTCAATCACCTTTGAAGAATTACCTACCCACCTGGCAATGGTGGTAGACGAGTGCCCC
This sequence comes from Leptolyngbya sp. CCNP1308, assembly GCF_034932455.1. Lineage (NCBI taxonomy): Bacteria > Bacillati > Cyanobacteriota > Cyanophyceae > Leptolyngbyales > Leptolyngbyaceae > Leptolyngbya > Leptolyngbya sp. CCNP1308. The sequence goes on from NZ_JAYGIH010000071.1 coordinate 264, forward strand.
GCTAAAGCCTGAAGAGTAATGAACGTATCTCGGCAGTTGTACGGGGTCATCGTAACCCCATCTTTTTCGTTCAATCCCAATGCGGCCGTCACGGTTAACCAAGCCCGTTGGTGGAAGTTTTTCTCGCTGATGATGCCACCTTTGGGGGCACGGAACACTAAATCCTCTGGTAGGCAATCGTCAGGCTTAATTGATTGTAATAGTTGCTGCAAACGCATAGGGCAGGTAAACCAGCGTCTGACACTGGTCTTAGGAACGTGGATTAAATAACCTGAACTTCTGGGACGGCGGTGTAGTTCCATTGAGGCAAGAGGTCATCAAAGACAATTGTCATCGTGGCTTTGAAGTCTTCAGCTACTTTTCGCCCCGTTTGGT